>JAGGWT010000005.1 GCA_021163455.1 Thermoplasmata archaeon
CCCATAAGCGTAACCCAGCTAATAAAGTGGAAAACCATATCTGCGGGAATAGCTGCATATTTCTGGATATGTCTCCAGTATGGCAGGAATATTATTCTGTGTGGAGAAACCGCATGTGGGAAAACAACAACGATGAATGCCTTTATTCCGTTTATACCACCGGAGAGGAAGATATATACAGCAGAGAACACTCCAGAATTAAAGGTACCTCATGAGGTGTGGCAGAGGTTGCTTACCAAAACAACGGGTCCGGAAGAGAGCAGAGTTGATCTCTTTGATCTTGTGGTTGCTGCTCTGAGATCAAGACCAGATTATATAATACCCGGCGAAGTTAGAGGTGCGGAGGGTAACATAGTCTTCCAGGCAATGCAAACAGGACATCCTGTGATGACCACATTTCATGCTGGAAGTGTAACAAAGGTTATACAGAGATTTACCAGCGACCCGATAAATGTACCAAAAACTTTCATGGACAACCTGGATGTGGTTCTGATTCAATCTGCGGTTGAGAGAAGGGGCAAAAAGGTCAGAAGATGTATATCTGTGGATGAAATAGAGGGTTACAACAGAGAGGCAGACGGCATAATGGCAAGAAAGGCTTTCGAGTGGGATCCTGTGGAAGATGTTCATAGATTTGTGGCATATAAGAACAGCTACATATTGGAAGAGAAGATTGCCAGAAATGCCGGATACGCTGATCCGACTGAGATCTATGAGGAATTTGACCTCCGGAAAAGAATACTCGAAAGAATGGTTGAGGAGAATATACTGGATTACTATGAGGTTGTCAAGATCATATGGACATATTACAGAGAGGGTGTGGATGCTCTACCAATAAATGTTTAGGTTTTGGGCATGGCTGAAAAGAAAGAAGAAAAGAAAAGATTGTTCAAAACAAGGGAAAAGAAGGAAAGGATAGAGAAAAACAGGTTCATAAAGGAGTTTAAAATAGCTTACAGGAATCTTGAGGACCCTGAAAAATTCTTTAAAAGGATATTGCTCCCCTCCTTAGCTGGGGGTTTAATTCTTCTGTTTTTACCTTCTATGCTTGGAAGTTTTCTGCATATAGATCTCAATCCTATCGCATTTTCATCCATGGGAATTATCATCATAATTCTCGGTGTTCTGTATCCATATATAAGCTGGAAAAACAGAGAGAACGAGATAAATGGAAAGATGCATTTCTTCATTACTCACCTGAGAGTACTGGCAATATCTGACCTTTCTCTGAAGGATATAATCAACATAATAGGAGAGAAAAGGAAGGTCTACAAGAGTCTGGGCGATGAGATAAGAAAGATAAGTATACTATCCACGCAGTGGAAGGTCCCCCTCGCAAGGGCTTTCAGATTCATATCAGATAGAACTCCAAGCAAGATGCTAAAAGATTTTCTGGACAGATTTTCTCAGAGTCTGGTCAGCGGAGTGAGCCATAGAGAATTTATAGAGCAGGAGCAGGGCGCCGTCCTCGAAGAGTACAAAACCATGTATGAATCCGCAAATGAGAACTTAACGATACTCAACGAGGTATACATCAGTCTGCTCATCTCGATTTCCTTCCTGCTTTCCTTCGGCCTGGTTCTACCAATGGTGGTCGGGGCAGCGGATATGAACACCTTTGTCTATGGCTCTGCATTTATGCTGATAGCAGTAGAGGGGTTGTTGCTCTATCTGCTGAAATCTATGATGCCAGCAGATGAAATATGGCCACAGACGGGAGAGAAAAGTGAAACAGAAAAAAAGATATACAGCCTCTTTTTCATGTCGTTGGTCGCATGTATTGGTATAGGTATCTTCCTCTTCTTCATGAGGAGCGCGATGTCTCTGGATTCTCTTCCAATGGAGATAATTGTGTCCATTGCTCTCACTCCGCTTGTTATACCGGGCATCCGAACATACATGGAAGAGCAGGATATAGCAAGAAGAGAAAGAAACTTTCTCGGTTTCTTACCCGCTCTTGGATCAATATCTGCCATGAGGGGAGGTAAGATAAACGAGTCTGTACAGTACCTCAGCGAGAAGGATTATGGGATACTTACACCTCACATCAAGAATCTCTACAAGAGATTGAGAACAAGGATAGATGATGATGCTGCATGGGAATGGTTTGGTGTGGATACATGCAGCAACTACATACAGAGAGCAAGTGAGATGTTCAGGGAAGCAACCTATGCAGCAGCAAATCCGAGAGAGGTTGCAAGAATGATAACTGAGAACATAAGAAAACTCAGGGATCTGAGATTGAAAAAGCTCTCCATAATCAAGACGACAGTGTCTCTCTTCCTGGGCATAACATTCGGTATAGCTTTCTCTGTCTATGTATCTCTGGTCATCGCCGAAAGGCTCAACGAGATATGGCTCGAAGCCAGCCAGCCCCTCGAAGATTTACAGCAAATAGATATCGGCGCCATACTGGCGACTGTACCGCCGCAGATATTCTCGAACGTATATATTCTCATATTTATCGTCCTGATTGTACATTCTCTCATACTCGCGCTCACCATCAAGGTGCTGAGAGGGAGTCACATAATGATAACGCCTCTTTACTTTGTTCCCATGGTGTGGATAGCAAGTATAACAGGATTTGTAGTAAAAACATTCATAGGGAGCTATATCTAGGGTTGCAGGTCAACCACCCTATCAATCAGCACCGAAGGAACCGTGAAACTGATTATTCCACTTATTCCATACTCCGGAGTTACTCTTCCCCATACTTCCGTCCTGGGAGACAAACCGGAGAAACATTTTGTGGTATTCACTATCAGGACAACAATATCCTTCTCATTAATCACGGGATTTGATGCTGTACATGAGCTGTCCCTGTCACGAACAACCACTATTCCAAATGAGGATGATGTAAGGTTGCTTGAATTAAGTGTATGAAAGAGACCGTTACTTGATACAGAGTTGCTGAACATGCTGCTATCATACTTAAGCATGACTTCATTGTTCGAGTCTGAAAGAAATATCACCGTGTGAGAAAGGTCTATTCCCTCAGATGCAACTATTGGAGAGATATAAAGAGCGAGTTGGTCTATCTTGGAATTAACAACATATCCTGATACCTGCCTGACCTCTATTCCTGTGGATATATCCCTTATTGTTTCTCTCCCGGTTCTATTTGCCTTGTTCTGCAGGTCACTCATGGTCTGAATCATCACAGAAGCCGCGATACCAGCGACTAAAATCATCGCTATGAATACTATCATTGTTCCTATGCCCATGGAGCCGTAGTTGTTGCTCAATTTTGCATCTGCACCTCCCGCAATTTGAATTGTACTTTTTATTTATGAGCAGGAAAGAGGGAGACTGATTAAAAAATTAAGATAGGGGGGTTTGTTTTAGTCAGAGGTATCTCTTTTACTGCAACTGGTATACGTCGTAGACGTAGCTTGCAGGTGTTGTGAAAGATATTATGCCCGGTGCGCCCTGCTCCGGCATTATTGTACCCCATACGTATGTTCTCGGTGAAAGTCCTCCAAAGGCGGCGGTGGCATTAATTGTGAGTGCAACCTTGTCTCCTTTGTTTATAACAGGTGTTGAACTTGTACATGAGCCATCTTCATCTTCGAGTACAATCACACCGAACTTGTCTGCATTCAGTGAGAAAGCACTTGTGTTGAAGAGACCTGTTGATGCTGGTGATGTTGCAAAGTTTGTGGTATCAAGAGACATTATGCATTTTATTGTTGAGTTTGATAGCTGAATTATTGCAGTACTGAGATCTATTGGTGAGGAACCAGCTCTTGGTGTAACTATAATCGCTATCTTGTCTATTGTGGTTCCGCTAACGTGTCCCTCCACGGCATAAACCTTAAGACCTGTTGAAACCTCACCTATAGTCTCCTGACCCGTTGTCATAGCCTGTCTCTGTAATTTTGAACTGGTCTGGATCAGAACACTTGCAGCAATTCCTGCAACCAGAACCATTGCTATGAAAACGATCATTGCGCCTATACCTATAGCTCCGACTTTTGCTCTCTTACCTATCTTCAACTTTATCATCTCTCATTCACCCCTCCTAGCTTGAATAACGAAAATGATGGTATTTTTAAATACTTTTTTTTCAGGTAATTATTCAGGTGCATATGCATGTAAGTTTTTTCTGTTTTTCTTGTGGTGCAGAGAAAGAATTGATTTTCAGCTCTTTATGGCAGAAAATCGTTATTTTTCATAAACATCTGAACAACTTCTTTTCCAAAGTCGGTTAATCTGTAGAGTTTCATGTCACCTTCTGCGTCGATTTCCTCAACAATATTCAGGTTAACAAGAGATTCCTCCTTTCTGTACCTGGTTCCCATCCCTCTAAGAGCACCTATAACATTGGTAGGTGTTGTATGTATATTGTAGGCTATCTCGGATATGTAACCTGCATCTGGATTGATTTTGAAAAGGTATTCTGCAACCCTCCATCTTACGCTGCTTCTCCTGAATGCTCTTGTTATCAATGCCTTTCTGCTGACTTTAAGTTCTCTAACCTCTTTCCCCTCCAATCCTGTCCCCTCCTCCAATTCTGCAACTCTTTTCTGTTTAATAAAACATTCGCTGAGTGAATTATCTTTTGGAAATTCTACATCACAAAAAATTTTTAGCAGAATGCTTCTTTTGTGGGTCAATGGACGTTGAAGAATTCCTTAAAAGGCTGGAAGAGGGGGAAAGATTTTTCACAGACATAGAATTTTCTCGAGGCGCAGATATCAGCAGACTTGTATCCAGAATAAACAATATCATCATGTCTTCCGTAAAGGAATCCAACCCTCTTGTATTTGATGGATGTTATTTCCAGAATATTTCAGCAGACGGCATATACCTGAAAAACCTTAACCAGATGTGGTACAATGAGAAAAAACTATACTTTCTTGATTGTTCCCTCAAGAAATCCATCTTCACAGGAGCAAATTTGAAGAACTCCGTTTTCACAAACTCTGACCTCTCTAGTTCCAATTTCGATGATGCTGACCTTGAAAATGCGGAGATGGAAAAGACGGAGCTGACAAAAACGAAAATGAGAAAAGCGAATTTATCTGGAGTCAACTTTGTTGGGGCAAATCTTGAGGAAGCTGATTTGAGTGAATCCACACTACATTCAACAATTTTTGCGAATTCTAATCTTCACAGAGCAAATCTTTCCGGTTGCGAGATATTTGATACAGATTTCAGAGAGAGTGATTTAAGCAAATCAAGTATGGATTGTGTTTGCGGTACAGGGAATTTCGCCGGCGCCGTGCTGGATGGTACAGGCATGAAAGATGTGGATATTTCTCACTCTATATTTGAGAATGCAAGCCTGAAAGGAGTCAACATTACAAAATCCTCTTTTTACAAAGTTGATTTCACTGATGCAAATCTGGAAAGAGCTGTAGCTGAAAATAGCTACATGAGGCATATTTCTTTTGAGAATGCAGATTTAACCGATGCTGATTTTTCAGATAGCGAGTTTCATATTGTGGATTTCAGTGGTGCAAATATGCGTGATGCAAATCTGGAAAATGCGGTACTTGATGGTTGCATTTTCATGAACGCCGATTTGAGGGGAGTGAAAGGATTGGATTCAGTGAAGGGTATCGAGAGATGTATTTTCATAAATGTTACCGTGACAGGTAGGGAAAAGAAGATTATAGAGAAGAAAAGAGTTAAGTGTATAGATTCGTTTATTGTAAGGGGGTGATACATGATAATAGCCCAAATATCCATAACACCTATAGGTGCCGGAACGAGCGTAGGCGATTACGTTAGGGTTGCTCTGGATGAAATCAAAAGGAGTGGTGTAAAATATGAGTTAAACGCCATGGCTACAGTTATCGAGGTTGAGAGTCTTGATAAACTGTTCGAGGTTGTAAAGAGGGCGCACGAAGCTGTGATCAGAAAAGGTGGCAAGAGAGTCATAACTGAGATAAAGATAGATGATAGAAGGGACAAGGATGCAAGCATAGAATCAAAGATTAAGGCGGTCGAGAAATAAAAAGAGTTATAATCCCCTTTTCCATACACTCAAGCGGCTATGGGAGAAGAACCTTCTCTGATAGAGATATGTTTTCACGGTAGAGGTGGACAGGGTGCTGTTACCGCTGCCAACCTTCTTGTCAACGCTGCTCTGAGAGATGGCAACAAAGGTGTGCAGGCATTCCCTTTTTTCGGAGCAGAGAGAAGGGGTGCTCCAGTAAGAGCTTTTGCAAGGATATCCGATGAGGATATAAATTTGAGGAGCGAGATCTATAATCCAGATATAGTCGTTGTTCTCGATGAAGGCATAATGAAAACTATAGATGTTCTGAAAGGTCTGAAAGAGGGAGGATGCATCGTAATAAACTCTCCAAAAAGGCCAGATGATTTTCCTTTCTCTGATAAATACACGGTCGCAACAGTTGATGCTACGGGTATAGCAATAAGAAATGAACTTCTTGTTGGTGGCATTCCCGTAGTAAATGCCCCCATCCTCGGCGCCATTCCGAAAGTTCTTGATAGAGTCACTCTTGAATCAATAAGGGATGCAATAATGGAAAGATGGTCTGGTGAACTGGGAAAGAAAAATGCAAAAGCAGCCGAAGAAGCATATAACGAGACAGAGGTGAAGAGATGAAAAAATATGATGTTGTTACCACTCTCTCGTATCCTAAAACGGGTGCGATGGGAAAAACGGGAACATGGAGAATTTTCAGACCGATTCTCAACAAAGATAAATGCGTGAAGTGTCTCAGATGTTGGATATTCTGTCCAGAAGGTGCAATAATAAGGAAGGAAGACGACAGCGTCGAGATAGATTACGACTACTGTAAGGGCTGTGGAATATGTGCCAGAGAATGTAAGGTAAAAGCAATCACTATGGAGAGGGAGGAATAGTATGAAAGTGGTTGTTGATACCGGCAATCACATCGCTGCTCTTGCCGCAAAATTAGCAAAGCCTGATGTGGTTGCAGCATATCCAATAACTCCTCAAACAACTATCGTTGAGAAGATCGCAGAATATGTAGCAAAAGGTGAATTCTCTGGAGATTATATATGTGTTGAAAGTGAACACTCTGCAATGAGTGCATGTATAGGAGCGAGCGCAGCAGGCGCAAGAACGTTCACCGCTACATCGGCGCATGGTCTTTTACTGATGCATGAAATGCTACATTGGGCTGCATTGGCAAGATTGCCAATTGTTATGGTAAATGTGAACAGGGCGATTGGACCTGGATGGACCATATGGAGCGACCAGAATGATTCCATGGCCCAGAGAGACACGGGATGGATACAGATATACTGCTCAAGTAATCAGGAGATATTTGATTCGATTATCCAGGCGTTCAAACTGGCAGAGCACAAAGATGTGCAGCTTCCTGTTATGGTGTGTTACGATGGTTTCATCCTTTCTCATACATCCATGCCTGTAAAAGTCCCTGAACAGAAAGAGATAGATGACTTTCTGCCAAAGAGGGAACCGGCATGGGTTCTAGATCCAGAGAATCCAGTTACCCATGGAAACATAATCATGCCGAAGGATTATCCTTCTATAAGAAAAGCAATGCAGGATGCTCAGGAGAATGCAAAGAAACTCATTCCGGAAATAGCAAAGGAATGGAAAGAGAGATTCGGAACATACCACGGTGATCTTATAGAGAAATACAGATGTGAAGATGCCGATTACATAATCTTGTCATACGCGGCACTAGGTGCAGAGAGCAAGGTAGCAATAGATATGCTGAGAAAAGAGGGAAAGAAAGTCGGTCTGGCAAGATTGAGAACATTCAGACCTTTCCCATCAGAGGATATTCTTTCATTAGCGGAAAACGCTGACCTCATAGTGATAGATAGAAGCATATCAATCGGATTTGAAGGTCCTCTTTTCACAGAAGTCAAGTCCTGCCTTTATGAAAAAAGTGATGCCAGGGTTTATGGCTTCATCGCAGGTCTTGGAGGAAAAGATGTAAGGTACACAGATATAGGAAAGATCGTTGACAGAGTAATAGAAAGAAAGCAGGATGGTGTTTTATGGTATGACATGGAGGGTGGGAAATGAGTTTGAAGGATTTACCGAAAGATGAGTATCTCCTTCCTGGTAGTGCTGCATGTCCTGGATGCCCCGCAACAATTGGATTGAGAACTGTTCTCAAAGCCCTGGGCAAAAAAACTATACTGGTTGTTCCTGCATGCTGTACCGCAGTGATTGAAAGCTGGTACCCTAACAGCTCTTTCAACGTGCCTCTTCTAAACATAGCATTTGAAGCCTCAGGCGCAGCAGCAAGCGGCATAGTTTCAGCTCTGAAACAGAAGGGAAGAGATGACATCAATGTGGTTGTCTGGGCTGGAGATGGAGGAACCTATGACATAGGTATACAGGCGATGTCAGGAGCATTCGAGAGAGGGACGGATTTCATTTACATATGTTACAACAACCAGATATACTCAAATACCGGTATCCAGAGAAGTGGAGCCACGCCGTATGGAGCATGGACCACAACGACGGTTGGAGGCAAAGGGGAGTTTCCGAAAGATATGGGAGCGATAGTGAGGGCTCATCGCATACCATACGTGGCTACAGCCTGCATATCATATCCTGAGGATCTCTACAATAAGGTGAGAAAGGCAAAGGAAATCAGAGGACCAAAATATATAGAGGTTCTTACCCCGTGTCCTCCAGGATGGAGATTCCCGATGGATAGGACTGTTGAGATGGGAAGATTAGCGGTAGAAACAGGAGTATGGCCTCTGTATGAATATGAGAACGAAGAAATGACCTTCAATGGTATAAGCAGAGCAATCTTTGAAGGTAAATACAAAAGAAAACCTGTTGAGGACTGGCTTAAACTCCAGGGCAGGTTCTCGCACCTGTTCAAGCCAAAGAGAGACGAGGAGAGGATAAAGAGATTCGAAAAGTTTGTTGACGATATGTGGGAGAGATTCAGGAAAGAGTTTGGCTAGATGCTTGCCAGTTTCTGCTTGAGCTTGCTTATAACATCCACAGGCGTAGGATCTTCTTCGTTGAGTATTGCCAGATAACAGCTAACGAAATCTCCTACATACATCAGCGAGAGTTGTCTGGCGAGAAGGTTTTCACCTTTAGAGTTCACCTCCACCACAGTGGCGCCGGCGCTTTCGAAGATTTCTTTCATGAAGTTGTATCTCTCCTTTATCCTTACAGGTTCATGAGAGTCTCTAAGCAATATGCATGTTGATTTCTCTGTAAGCTCACATCTTCTGCTCCATCCAACGATATCGTTATGATTGCACTCTGGCACCTCATCATATCTCGCTATCATTTTGCTGTTTTCGTTTATCTGGGTTCTCCATCTTTTTGCGATTGGAATGAAATATCTCCATCCATAGATGTGGATGAGTGTGTCCTTTGATTTGAGTGCTATGTTTTTCGCCTGGTTGCTTTCAGAAGGGGTTTCCTTTCTGTTTTCATCTCTTATGCCTCTGCACACATCTATGGTTTCAGATATTTCGCCATCCACATTGCTGATTAGTTCGATTTTTTCCAGTACCTTTATGGATGGAAACAGAAGAAACGGAGTGGCAGCTCTGGGCTGGTATCCTGAGGGTATCTTGATGTGAGGGATGTTTTTTTCTCTGCTCTCTTCTTCCAGTTTACCTCCTGAAGATATTGCCACAGAGGGTATGTTTCTTTTCAAGGCCTCTCTGAAAGAATAGAGAGTTTCCTCGGTATTTCCGGAGTAACTGAGGAATATGGCAAAGGTTTTTTCATCAGCCCATTTTGGAAGATTGTAATCTCTATTAACATGTACCGGAATATCGGCTCTGTCTCTCAGCCATTCTCTGATAATGTCTCCAGATATCGCGGAGCCTCCCATCCCAGAAATGAGTATATTTTCTATTTCTCCCGCCTCTACTTCAATATCTCTGCATATCTCTAACGCTTGTTCTATCTGCTCGGGAAGTTTTGATATTGTGTCAAGCATTCCTGACCTGTCAAACCTAGATATATATTCCAAATTGTCGAGCATACCAGCAGAACTTCTTCTCAGCATTATATAGATTGCGATTCAGGGCTCTATTACCACCTTTATTGACTCCTCTCCGCTTGATACAAGGTCAAAACCTTTCTGGATATCATCAAGTTTGAATCTGTGAGTTATTAAATCTCTTACCTCGATTTCTCTGTTCTTTAATATCTCTATGGATTCCCTTATATCTCTGGGAGCACCTGCATAGGTTGAGACGATTCGTATCTGTCTGTTCCATATATCAAATATATTTACGGGAATGTTGTGTTTTGGGTCAAGAGGAGCGAACAGAAGAAGGGTTCCTCCAGGATTCACGCACTTCAGTGCAGTGTTGAAAGCGGAAGGTACCCCTGCTGAGAGAATCACCTTATCAGCAAGATATCCATCGTTTATTTCTCTTATACTCTTCTCAACATCATCTTCAGCATGGATCGCCAAATCGGCGCCGCACTCCTTAGCTTTCTTCAGTTTGAAATCGTTAACATCTATCGCCACTATCTTCTTGGCACCCCAGGCTCTTGCCAGTTTTATCTGCAACAGACCTGTCATTCCGCTCCCCACAACAGCGATGGTATCGTTTGGTTTCACCTCTGCGATCCTGAATCCTCTGACCACGCATGCGAGAGGCTCTATGAATACACCCTCCTCATAGGAAATCTCGTCAGGCAGAAGGAAAGTTCCTATCTCCACGTTTATCTCCGGTATCCTTACATATTCAGAAAATCCTCCAGGGTCGTAGTTTGTTGAGTGAAGAGTTTTGCAGAGAGTGTGGTTCCCTTCCAGACAGTATTTGCATTTGTTGCAGGGAACATGATGAGAGACGAAGACCCTGTCCCCAACCTTGAACTCCTTGATTTCTTTACCCGTTTCCACGATTTCTCCCGTCATTTCATGACCGAGTACCCTCGGGGCTTTCTTTACCCTGTACCATTCCATCACATCGCTTCCACATATCCCGCATGCCCTAACCTTTACAAGTAGCTCTCTGTCCCCTATCTCTGGAATCGGCCTCTTCTCTACTCTGACGTCTTTGTTGTTATAGTATACAGCTACCTTCATCAGTTTCATGGATTTATTCGCTCCTCACCTCTACAAGCGGCTCTTCTTTGAAAATCTGATACGCCTCATCAGGTGTTGCCCCTTCATGAACTATTGCTCTCACTGCCTTTATCATTCCAACCGGGTTTGAGGACTGGAATATGTTTCTTCCCATGTCGACGCCGGCGGCGCCTGCTTCTATAGCTTTGTATGTCATCTCGAGAGCATCCTTCTCAGGTATCTTCTTTCCACCTGCTATGACTATTGGAACTGGACAGGTTTCAACAACTCTCTCGAAGTTCTCACAGTAGTATGTTTTTACTATATGGGCACCAAATTCGGCAGCCATTCTTGAGGCAAGACTCAGATACTTTGCATCCTTCTTCATGTCTCTTCCCACAGCAGTTACCGCTACAACTGGTATGCCGTATTCCTCGGCTTCATCCACAACCTTGGCAAGACCAAGTAAGGTGTCTCTCTCAAAATCGGAGCCCACCATTATGGAAAATGCAACCCCAGCAACGTTCAGTCTGATCGCATCCTTCATGGATGTTATTATACCCTCGTGTAAGAGTTCCTTTCCAATTATACTTGTTCCTCCCGATATCCTGAGAACGATTGGTATGTCGTTCTCGGGCGGTATGTATCTCCTGAGAGCACCTCTTGTCAGCATCAGAGTATCAGCATACGGAAGGAGAGGCAGAACTGTTTTTCCCAGGTTTTCAAGACCGGTTGTTGGTCCCATGAAGTAGCCATGGTCAACGGCCAGCATAACAGTTCTGTTATCACTCGGCTTTATTATCCTGGATAATCTGTTTTTCATTCCCCAATCCATAACTATCCCCAAAACCGATATTTCTCTTCTTTATAAAAGGTTTATTACGTGATAGATGTTTGCAACATCATGGATGTCATCTTTGTCTCAAAGGAAAAAATCAGAAACCCTCTTGTTGCTGAAATAATCAGGATTGGAAAGAAAATCAGAAAGAAAGGCACCATAAGCGCAAGATTTGGAAACAGAATTCTTATAACAGCGAATCATGACCTTGGGGAATTGGAAGAGAGTGATTTTGTAGAGGTTGTGGATTACAATATACTGTCTGATATCGCTATCGTAATTGGTCCAAAGGAACCATCTAGCGCATTGCCGCTGCACTGGATGATATACAGGTTGCCGGATATCAACGTGATTATCCATCTTCATAATATAATTGTGGAGAGAATAGACATGGAACAGAGCATGGAAGCATTGAAGAAACTCAGAGATAGAAAAGAAGTGAGTGATGATAGATTTGGAAGGATAATTGTTGGTTTCGGTATAGATGAGATAGGAGTCTGAAATTCAGGTACTGCGAAGTTAATTGTGGATGAATAGGATAGATATACCGTGCATTCCATTTGGGTGTGGGGATGGGAATGCACGGTATAAGATGTCCCTACTGCAGGAG
>JAGGWT010000041.1 GCA_021163455.1 Thermoplasmata archaeon
ATGTTGAGAAACAAGAGATTCACAAATCATGGTATAGGTATTTTCCTCAACCACTCGAGGTCGCTTATGTAAAGCTGTCTTATATCATCAAGCTGATATCTCAGCATAGCCAGTCTTTCGAGACCCAGTCCCCACGCAAGAACCGGATTCTTCACACCCGCTGGCATGGTTACTTCGGGTCTGAATATACCACTCCCTCCAAGTTCCATCCACTTTCCATTCCAGTAGACCTCTATCTCCATGCTCGGCTCCGTGTACGGGAAGTAGGCGGGTCTGAACCTTATTTTCTCAAAGCCCATTCTTCTATAGAACTCCTTAAGAACTCCAATGAGCTGCCTGAAATTTGCTCCCTTCTCATGGATTATGCCTTCAATTTGATAGAACTCTGGCAGATGTGTTGGATCAAGATTTTCCCTTCTGAAAACCTTACCTATAGAGAAAACCTTTGCTGGTGGGTCTGGATTCCTGTAGAGGTATTTGATGGTGTTCACGGTGGTATGTGTTCTTAATAAAACTCTTCTGGATTCTTCCTCGGAAAAGGGAATTCTCCATCCCTTTGACCCTGTGTTGGAGCCGTTCTCATGAATTTCCTTTATGAGTTTCAGAAGTTTTTCATCTATATCATCTGCTCTCAAATTTCTGCAATACAGAGTATCCTGCATATCTCTCGCAGGATGATCCTGAGGAATGAAAAGGGCATCCATGTTCCAGAAACATGACTCAACATAGTCCCCTTCAATCTCTTCAAAACCCATCTCAAGAAATATCTCCCTTACTTCTTCTCTGAGGAGTGCCAGAGGATGTGGCTTTCCCCCGTATGTTGGTGATACAAAAACGTCTATACTGTATGGTCTTATTGTCTTTTCTTTCCATATCCCCCTTTTAATGATATCTGATGTGAGCTGTGTAATCTCGTCCTTTATTTCTATTCCTTTTTTCAGTATATCCCTGCCTTTATCTGTAAGTTCAGCCTCCACAACCGTCTTCTCCTTCTCTTCTATAACACCCTTCCTTGCCTTCAGTAATTTTATCCTTTCATCCTCTACTTCCAGCCATTTTGTTTTATCCAGGGTTATAAGCATCTCTTCCTCTGGTAAGGTGATTTTGCTCTCCTCTTTTCCTCTATCAGACAATTTCAGTTTTATTCTACCAGCATCTTTCTCGATGATTGCCCAGCCCCTCTTCTTGAGCCATCCTATCGCTATCGGTATCTCGTAGTCATCGAGAACGGTTTTCAAGTCCCCGATATCTATCTCTCCTTTCTCAAGAAGCAATTTTAGAGCTCTCCTCTCAGGTAATCCTCTCTCCACCAGTTTTTTACCTTCTTTGCCAAGAGAATACATCTTTCTGACAAACTCTCTCAGGTTCACCAGACCTTTGAATCTTAACCAAGAGAGAGCATTTACCACTTCACTCTCGTTTTTAAAATCAGATACCTTCAAAATCTCATCAGGTTTTCCTATACCGCCAAGTTTCTCCAAAGCAAGCAGAACCTTTTTCTCGTTTGTGGATAGCTCCATATCCTCAGAATTCCTTACCATGGATATCACTCTCAAATTCTGTCCTTGATGTCAGTAGGAGAATCAGAGCGGTCAGAGAGAGTATAGGGCTGACAACCAGAAAACCAAACGATAGAATACCGAATATAGAACCAATAATTGCCCCCGTCAGGGAGGTTTTTTTCAAAGCGCAGTATGAACCGGTTGCACAGATTATCGAAAAGGCAGTTATCACGATTGTCGAGACGAGTACGCAGTTTCCAGGTGCAAAGCTGTATGGTGCAACTACTCCAACCCCAGGATAAACATAGAACATAATTACAGTCAGTATCCCGACAACAGAGCTTATCGCAAGAAGTATCCCCGCCGCAACCGGGCGGTTTGAGAGGTCTTCAGGAACCGGGAGGATGGCTTTTCTTGCTCCTCCGTATTCTATCCATTTTACGTCCCCTTTTCTGGTTTTTCCGATCCTCACAATAAACTTATTACCACATTTCGGGCATTTTACCTCTTTATCTGTTTCTTTTTCGCCTTCAACTATGAACTTGAAAGAACATTTTGGACAGGTGACTTTCCCTTTCATCCCGCATTTCGTTTAAGTGAAAGAGGTTTAAGTAGCTTTCTAAATTGATGCAGGAATAAAATGAGAAAGAGGGGTTTTACTGAACAAAAATGAAGGGTCCCAGCACAAATCCACTTCCAGTTATCGGCTCGCAGTCATCGATAGTTACTGTGATTCTTATCGGTCCGAATCCGAACACAAAATCAGATGAAATCGTTGTTTCTTCACCACTTGCCAAACTATTTATAATACCTGCCGTCTCTTTTCCGGTCAGAGCAAAGCCGTCTATGGTGATAGCCCAGTTGAGATCAATGAGATCCTCACACTCTTCGTTAATAACTCTGGCGGTGACCTTCCCAAACTGGAAACCTTTTACGATTTCTATCTCTGGGCAGCATGGTACCATCTCGTTCTGAACATGAACAACAATGATATCCTCTCCTCTATGCCCATCATCATCCACCATAATGGCTTTCAGGAAGTAAATACCATTCTCCACTTCTCTGGTATTCCATACTGCTGCCCACCCGTTTGACGGATCTGTAACATTTGCAATCGTTATCCATCCCAGAGACTTTGGTTTTTTCTCAGAAACAGACACCATGATATCTGGATAAACCCATCCTACATCAGGATCTATGTATGTTCCATCTGTGTTCATTCTAACTTTGAGTATCCTTCCACCCCATGGATCCATAACATCAACTTCATGCTCTGTAAGACCATCACCATCGCTATCTGGAAGAGGTTTGTTACTAACAGAGTTTCCAACTACCCAGTGCCCATTCTTCCATTCCTTTTTCTTATCGTCCCAGTTCCATACAATTCCCCAGAGAACATCTTCCTTGTTGGCTTCGAGCTCGTTCTTGTATCTTTTGAATGTGCACTCGTTACCTTTTTCCTCATCCATCGGTGGGTCCCCGTAACCGTTTATCTCAACCGTAACCTTTAGACCATTTGGATTATTACATCCATACCCTACACTGTCAAGATACTTTCTAATTCCTTCAATAAAGTTCGAATCCTTTGTCCCATCCTTATCCGTCTTCATCAATTCTGCTAGTTTCTTGACAAGCTCATCCTGGGTTATGGGATTTCCCGTAGAGGGATCTTTCATGATATTTGGATATCCATGATCGGCCCAGTACTTAAGGCAGCTTGCCGCAGCAGTCGGTCCACAACAGGCTGTACTGAGATTCTGACCGTTTACATTCCAGCAATGTTTCAGCTGATCCTTCTTTTCAACACCCTTCTCGTAGTAGTCTACTGCAGGAAGGTACTGATATACAACATACACAACATCTTCATCAAGCGTGCTCACACTTATGGTGACATTTTCACAGATAACCTCATCGTACTCTGGACTTTCAATAAACGGTATGGTTGGTGTTGGCTCAACATACACCATGATCTCAACATCTTCATAAACCTCCCCTGTTTGCCATGCTCTGGCAAGTAAGTGATACCATCCTTCTTCCATATTGGAAACGTCCCAGCGGCAACTCCATCCATCGCCCCAATCGCTCAAGGGTACTTCCTTTCCACCAACTGTTCTTTCACTCCCATCATTATCCTCACATATAGGAATCCAGTTTCCTCCATCTGCCGAATACTGGAACTCTACAGATTGTATCTCTGTACCTACACTCTCTCCAATCCATACAACCGTCTCTCCGTATATCACGTCTCCGTCCGTAGGAGTTACAAAGAAAGGTTTAGCTTTTGCTGGATGAACAATTATTGTTATATTGAAACTGGATATCGGCACACCACACTCCTCACCGGCGTAGAATGTAATATTATAAGTTCCGGCTTGACCTACAGCAGGTGTCCACGATAGAAGGCAACATACTTGTCCAACCCCCGTTGCAGGGTCTGGAGTGACCTCTGCACCTTCTGGGAGAGTATTGTGATCAACCCATAGACATATTGGTCGACCTGGATCTTCTACCCATCTTGCGCATACCTCTATCTCAATGTGCTCCCCTTCCCACGTCTCATATACGTTTCCATTTTTCTGCATATTTTCTCCACATATCAAACGAGTGCTCATGGAGATATCTGGAGCTCCCATAGCAAGAGCAAGCGGAAAAGAGCTTGCAATCACTACCATTGCTATAACAAACACACCTATTTTTCTTTCTATCAAATCACCCCCGTCTTTAAAGAAAGGTTTTAACTTATTTAAATTTTTTCGCAAATATTTTTAAATAAGATTTTAAGATTTTTCATATTAGCTTTTTCAAATGTATAGTCTCGCCTATGATTTTTCATTTATGTAGCCACAAAACACGCTTGGTTCGTAATCTATTTAAGTCAATAGTGGTTTTTGAAATGGGGGAGAGAACTTGCCACAGATAATATGGCACGGTCACGCATGCTTTGAGATCACCGATGATTTAACCATAGTTACCGACCCTCACGATGGGAAATCAATAGGTATAGAAACTCCCATGGTGAAGGGCGACATTATTCTGGTTTCTCATGATCATTATGACCACAACAGCGTGAGAACTGTAGAAAAGAAAGATTCCGTAGTAGTTAGAGATGCTGGAAAGAAAAACGTTAAGGGTGTTGAAATAGAAGGAATAGAGTCGTTCCATGATGAGGTTAAAGGTGCAAAAAGGGGAAAAAATATCATTTTCAAGTTCAAGGTCGATGATATCACATTCTGCCACCTCGGAGACCTTGGACACATCCCAGATGAAGAAATTCTGGACAAAATAGGGGAAGTGGATATTCTTTTCATCCCGGTCGGCGGCGTATATACCTTGGATGCTGACTCTGCATGGGAAACTGCAAACCTGATAAAATCCAGAATAATCGTTCCCATGCATTACAAGATTCAGGGTCTATCCTTACCAATATCTGATGTGGATCCCTTCCTCGCCAAAAACAAGTTCAAAGTTATCCATGTCGGCAATCAGATAGATATAGAAAAAGAAGACCTTCCATCTGAAAGAGAGATCTGGGTGTTCAGTCTTTAAGGACTTCCGGGTTAACACAGTACCTCGGTCTCTCCCCCTTCAAAGCTTTTACAAGATTTTCTGCCGCAAGTACAGCCATTTCCGTTCTTGTTTCAAGTGTTGCTGAACCAATGTGAGGAAGCAAAACAACATTATCCAGAGATTTCAACTCCTCACTGACCTCGGGTTCGTTCTCATATACATCCAGCCCGGCGCCGAAGATTTTTCTCTCTTTGAGTGCTCTTACAAGGTCTTTCTCTTTTATAACCGCACCTCTGGCAGTATTTACTATAATGCTGTCCCTCTTCATCAAGCATATCTTATCATAATCTATGAGGTGGTAGGTCTCTTCTGTCAAAGGCAGATGTATAGAGACAAAATCTGACTCCCTGAGCAGTGTATCTAGGTCTACCTTTCTGGCTCCGAGTTTTTCCTCGAGTACCTCGTTTCTGCTTCTGTTGTAATACAGAACTTGCATATCAAAACATTTTGCCTTTAAAGCAAAAGCTGTACCAATCCTGCCGGCGCCGATTACTCCGAGTGTTTTTCCTCTGAGCTCTTTTCCCAGAAGCAACATGGGCGCCCATCCTCTGAATCTTCCCTCTCTGGTGAATTTATCACCTTCCACCACCCTTCTTGCCACAGCAAAGAGTAAAGCCCATGCAAGTTCTGCTGTTGCATTTGTAAGTACATCAGGGGTGTTTGTAACAACTATGCCTCTCTTCGTTGCCTCGTCCACATCTATATTGTCGTATCCGGCAGCGTAATTGGATATGGCTCTCAGTTTAGGATTGGACGAGATAACATCTTTATCTATTCTGTCTGTGAGAAGGCATAGCAAGCCGTCTTTTCCTTTGAGACCTTCAATAATCTCTTCCTTGCTCGGTATTCTGTCGTGAGGATATACCTCAACCTCGTCACATTCATTATACAGAATTTTCAAACCCTTTTCCGGCAATTTTCTCGTTACAAATACCTTCATGTGAAAACCTCCCTTATTTTCACCAGGTCTGTAAGTAAACTGTTCATCTTTACATCTTTTCCGTATTTTTTACCAACCTTACAAATGTATCCATTTATAGAGTCTATCTCGGTTTTTTTCTTCCTGCGGATGCTCTGTAGCATCGAGGATAAATTTTCAGATGTGGACTCAATAACATTCCTCACCTCCTCTATCATTTCTTCAAACTCAATATCAAGACCAGATGCCCTTGCAACATCCACAGATTCCATACAGATATCCTTCACAATATCAAAAAGTATCTCCCTCTTGAGTTCCCCATTTTTAATCTCAAATATAGCAGTTAAAGGATTTATACAAGCATTAATTATAGCTTTTTTCCACATATCTCCGATTATATCCTGCGAAATCTCTGTATCGAATCCAGCTTTCCTGAATTCATGCATGACATCATGAACAAACTCATTCTTTTCGGGTGAACCCACAATCGTTTTTCCTGTCCCAGCATGAAGCACTTCACCAGGTTTCAAAAAGATACATCCCTCTGTTGTCAGACCGAGGAAGATTCTATCTCTCCTGATAAATTCCTCTATCTTCTCCAGGTTGTCCAGACCGTTCTGCAAAGACATCACCCGAATTTCTCTGCCGAATTTGTTTACTACCTCCTGGATGGCTTCTCTGGTATCGTATGATTTCACGGTTATGATTATCATATCGGGCTTTCCCGTGTAGTGATCCAGAGTGTGTATAGCATCAACATGGTAAACACCTTCTGTTTTCCCTCTGAGGATGAGTCCGTTTTTCTTTATACTCTCTGCGTGTTCTTTTCTGGAGAGAAGGGTAACGTCATTGTACAGCGATAACTTTGCACCGAATAGAGAACCTATCGCGCCGGCGCCGAATACCAGGATTCTCATAACCCGACCCTCCCCATCATCTCTCTCAATCTGTTTTCGTCGAAGGATACAAGCGGTCTCAATA
>JAGGWT010000026.1 GCA_021163455.1 Thermoplasmata archaeon
AAGCCATATGACTCTGTATGGGCTATCACCGGTCTTCTATGAGAGAGGGGTAGACATTAAGAACGAATTTGAGAGATTTACTATAGCATTGCGGGAGGTGCTCCGCAATGCTTAAGTTGACAGCACCTACCAGGTAGCATAAAGTATTTATATAAGCATTATTATTTGGGTATCCCTGCGTCAGAATAGAGTATGCAACATGAGAAGGGGGTATGTATGGGTATTCGGGCCTGTAGCTCAGCCAGGTAGAGCATCTGGCTTTTAACCAGGTGGTCATGGGTTCGAATCCCATCAGGCCCGCTCGGGATCGGGAGGATGGTTCCGGATATGGAAAAGAAAAAATTCAACATCCTCGACCACGAGCTTGTACCAGAACACATAGTCCTATCCAAAGAGGAAGCAGAGGAAGTTCTCAAAAAATTCAACATTAAACCCGAGCAACTGCCAAAGATACTGACAACAGATCCTGTTGTGAAAGCCATAGGGGCAAAGAAGGGAGATATCATAAAGGTGATAAGAAGGAGTAAAACCGCTCTGAAATCTGTAGTGTACAGACTTGTTGTCGAGGAAAGTGAGATTTCACCAGCAAGAGATGTATCCATGGAGATATTTGGAGAGGAGTGAGGGGTATGAGGGAATTAGTTGATGCTTTCTATAGAGAGAGGAGCATTGTCAATCACCAGATTGCATCCTATAATGATTTTCTGAGAAGGAGATTGCAGAACATAATAAGCACAACAACCGTCGGTGAGGCAGGCGAAGGCGAGGAGACAGAAAGAGGGTTCATCTATCCAGAGATTGAAGGTTTCAAAATAAAACTCGGAAAGATAAGAGTTGGAAGGCCTGAAGTAAAAGAGGCAGATGGCTCAGTGAGAGACCTCTTCCCAATGGAGGCAAGATTGAGAGACCTTGATTATGAGGCTCCTATCTGGCTGGAATTTATTCCGATAAGAGATGGTATAGAATATGAGCCGGAGATAGTGAGAATAGGTGAACTGCCAATAATGGTCAAATCCCTCGCATGCAACATCTCGAAAGAGGCGTTTGAAGAGAGAGAAGGGAGAGAACTGACAGATGAGGAATACAGAGAGTTTCTCATAAAAGCTCAGGAGGACCCGCTCGATCCTGGTGGATATTTCATCAGCAATGGAACAGAGAGGGTGCTTGTAACCGTCGAGGACCTTGCTCCCAACAGGGTGCTGGTCGAGAAGGATACACAGTATGGAACCGAGATAGAGGTTGCAAAGATTTTTTCCCAGAAGGAAGGTTACAGAGCACTGACTGTTGTGGAAAAGAAGAGAGATGGTATCCTGATGGTTTCCCTGCCCACAACTTATGGACAGATACCACTCATCGTTCTGCTCAAAGCCCTCGGAATGGAAAACGATGAGGAGATAATGAATGTCATGGCAATGGAGCCGGAGCTGGAGCCTTATGTGCTGGCAAACATAGAGGAATGTACAAACGAATATGGTATAACCAATCAGGAAGAGGCGATTGCATTCCTCGGCAAAAAGTTTGCAGGAGGACAGGCCAGAGAGTACAGGATTAAAAGAGTGGAAACGATTCTGGATAAAAATCTCCTGCCCCATCTTGGAGATACTCCGGCTGATAGAATCACAAAGGCAGTTTTCATGGCAAGGATGGGTACAAGGGTTCTGGAACTGGCTCTCGGTCTGAGAGAACCCGACGATAAAGACCATTACGCAAACAAGAGATTGAAACTCGCTGGAGACCTCATGGAAGACCTTTTCAGAGTTGCATTCACAGCTCTGTGTAAGGATATAAAATACCAGATTGAAAGGGTCCATGCCAAAGGGAAAGAAATAAGAATAAGTTCATGCGTCAGGTCAGATGTTCTCACACAGAGACTTCATCATGCCATAGCTACCGGAAACTGGGTCGGAGGGCGCGCTGGAATATCTCAGCTTCTCGATAGAACCAGCAACCTCTCAACCATAAGTCATCTGAGAAGGGTTACATCACCTCTCGCCAGGTCACAGCCCCATTTCGAGGCAAGAGACCTTCACTCAACCCAGTGGGGAAGATTATGCCCAAATGAAACTCCAGAAGGACCAAACTGTGGTCTGGTGAAAAATCTCGCTTTAACTGTTGATATATCTGAAGGATATGATGAAAAAGAAGTTGAGAAGGCTCTGAAAGAGCTGGGTCTGAAGGAAGTTACAAAGGAGACCAGGGGTTCGAGGGTGTATCTCAATGGTGATCTTATTGGAATACACCCAAATGGAAAAGAACTGGTCAAACTGTTGAGAGACAGAAGGAGAAAGGATCTTCTCCATCACGAGGTCAATGTGTGCTACTACGAGGATTCAAACGATGTTGTCATAAACTGTGATAGTGGGAGATTGAGAAGACCTCTTCTTGTTGTGGAGAACGGAAAACTTCTGCTAACAAAACAGCATCTTGAAGATTTGAAGAGTGGCAAAAAGAAGTGGAGTGACCTCATAAGAGAAGGTATTGTAGAGTATCTAGATGCGGAAGAGGAGGAAAATGCGTATATTGCTCTCAGTGAGGAAGAGCTCACTCCAGAGCATACTCACATGGAAATTGACCCGATGTGCATACTTGGCGTAAGCGCCGGTCTGGTGCCGTATGCAGAGCACAATTCTTCTCCAAGAATCACGATGGGAGCAGGTATGGGCAAACAGGCTCTCGGTTTCTTCGCATCAAATTACCGTATAAGGTCTGATACCAGGTCTCACCTTCTTCACTACCCGCAGGTTCCACTTGTACAGACCCATATAGCAAGATATGTGAGGCTTCTCGACAGGCCTGCTGGTCAGAATTTTGTCGTTGCAGTTTTATCATACAAGGGTTACAATATGGAGGACGCTCTCATACTCAACAGAGCAAGCGTTGACAGAGGTCTGGCAAGGAGTACATTCTTCAGAACATACAGTGCAGAAGAGAGGAGATATCCAGGTGGTCAGGAGGACAGATTCGAGATACCAAAACCTGGAGAATGCAGAGGTGTCAGAAGCGAGGAGGAGTACAGGAATCTGGATGAGGATGGTCTCATATATCCAGAGTGTGTGGTGAAGAGTGACGATGTTCTTGTTGGAAAGACATCTCCACCCAGATTCATAGAGGAGCCGACAGATTTTCTCACGCCTCAGAAGAGAAGAGAAACCTCCGTCACCGTCCAGCACGGAGAAAAAGGAATAGTTGATAAGGTTATGCTCTCTGAATCAGTAAGTGGAGCAAGAATGGTCAAAATAAAGGTTAGGGATGAAAGAATTCCTGAGCTCGGAGATAAATTCGCATCAAAGCATGGTCAGAAGGGTGTTGTTGGATACATAGCACCTCCTGAAGATATGCCTTTCAATGAAGAAGGTATATCTCCTGACCTTATAATCAACCCCCATGCCATTCCGAGCAGAATGACCGTAGGACATGTTCTGGAAATGATAGGAGGGAAGGTGGCAGCCCTTGAGGGAAGGTTTGTGGATGGCACCCCGTTCAGTGGTGAGCCGGAAGAAGTTCTGAGAAAGGCACTGATTGCAAATGGATTCAAGCATACTGGAAAGGAGGTGCTTTATGATGGGGAGACCGGAAAGGCATATGAGTGCGATATATTTGTCGGCTGCATATATTATCAGAAGTTACATCATATGGTCGCAGGCAAGATGCACGCAAGAAGCAGGGGACCCGTACAGATTCTCACAAAACAGCCAACAGAGGGTAGGTCGAGAGAGGGAGGCTTAAGATTCGGAGAGATGGAGAGAGATTGTCTGATAGGTCACGGAGCATCTATGGTCATAAAGGATAGATTGCTGGATGAATCAGACTTAACGGTAAAATATGTCTGCAACAACTGTGGACACATAGCCATAGTTGACAGACATGGAAAACTGAAATGCCCGGTGTGTGGAGATAAAGCAGAGATTTATCCTGTGGAGATGAGTTATGCCTTCAAATTACTCCTTGATGAGCTCAAATCCATGTGTATAGCTCCAAGATTGAAACTCGAGTCTCTGGTGTGATGAAGTATGGTGGAAACAGGTGTAACCAAAAAGATAGGAAGGATAGAGTTCGGTGTGCTATCGCCGGCAGAGATAAGAAAGATGAGTGCAACCAAGGTCATAACAGCGGACACCTATGATGACGATGGTTTCCCTATACCAATGGGGTTGATGGACCCGAGGCTCGGTGTTATAGAGCCAGGTCTCAGGTGTAAGACCTGTGGATTGAGAGCTGGAAAAGATGGTTGTCCCGGTCACTTTGGACATATAGACCTTGCGATGCCTGTTATCCATGTCGGTTTCGTTAAGGAGATAAGAGATTGTCTCAGGGCAACGTGCAGAAACTGTGGGAGAATCCTTCTCCCGGATGAGAGAATAGAATATTACAAAAGATTGAGAGAGGAATACATAAAGGAAAAGAAGGACACCAGCTACATACTGAAGGCTATCATAAATGAGGTAAAGGATGTCGAGAAATGCCCCAGATGTGGCAGAGAGGTTGGAAAGATAGAGCTGGACAAACCGACAACTTTCAGAGAGAACGGTAAAAAACTGACACCTGCAGAGGTAAGGGAATGGCTTGAAAAGATTCCTGACGAAGATCTGCCTTTGCTTGATATAGAAAGAAAAGCCGCAAGACCAGAATGGTTTGTTTTAACCGTATTACCTGTTCCACCTGTCACGGTCAGACCATCTGTAACTCTGGAGACAGGAGAGAGGAGCGAAGATGATTTAACGCACAAACTTGTGGATATCATAAGGATAAACCAGAGATTGCAGGAAAACAGGGACGCCGGCGCCCCGCAACTTATAGTTGAAGATTTGTGGGAGCTGCTCCAGTACCATGTAACCACATACCTTGATAATCAGACCTCTGGAATACCTCCAGCCAGGCACAGGTCAGGAAGACCTCTTAAGACCCTTGCTCAGAGGTTGAAAGGTAAGGAAGGTAGATTCAGGAGTAACCTCTCTGGTAAAAGAGTTAATTTCTCCGCAAGAACAGTAATTTCTCCTGACCCCAATCTGAGTATAAACGAGGTCGGTGTGCCCATAGACATGGCAAGGGAACTGACGGTTCCAATAAAGGTTACGGAGCATAACATCGAATGGTGCAGAATGATGGTGAGGAGGGGTTCAAATCCCACAACTGAGAGAGGAGAATACATACCAGGTGTGAATTATGTCATCAGGGAAAGAGGCGGAATAAAACAGAGGATAAAAGTTACTGAAAAGAATAAGAATGATCTGGCAGAGAAGCTCGAGGAAGGAATGATTATAGAAAGGCAGCTGATGGACGGAGACATTGTGCTCTTCAACAGACAGCCTTCTCTGCACAGGATGTCAATGATGGGTCATAAGGTGAGGATAGTTCCATTCAAGACATTCAGGTTTAATCTTGCGGTATGCCCGCCATACAATGCAGATTTTGATGGAGATGAGATGAACCTCCACGTACTGCAGGGTGAAGAGGCAAGAGCAGAGGCAGAGATTCTGCTCAAGGTTCAGGAGCATATACTTTCTCCGAGATTCGGAGGACCTATAATAGGTGCCATTCATGATCACATCTCGGGTTGTTTCCTTCTTACATATGGAGATAGAAAGATTTCTCTTGATGATGCAACAAGGATTCTCTCCAACGTGCCGGATAAAGAGAAACTGCCCAAGATACATACCGATGAAAATGGTAAGAAATTCGTTTATGGAAAGGATATATTTAGCACGATTCTCCCCAAGGATTTAACCATATCGTTCCCTGCCAAAATATGTTCCCATCCACCCCTCGATGACCCGAAGGAGTGCCCAACAAAAACCTGTGTGATAATTGAAAAAGGTGTTCTCAAACAGGGAGTAATAGATGAGAATGCGATAGGTGCATTCAAGGGTATAATCATAGACAGGATTGTCAGACAGAAAGGTGTTGATGCTGCACGTAAATTCATAGACCAGGTTACGAGATTGGGTATAGCAGCTATAACTACCTTTGGCTTTACCGTAGGTATAGATGAGGAAGATATACCTGTAGAGGCACAGAGGAAAATTGAGGAGGGCATAGAAAAAGCCAAAGAAAAGATCAATCAGCTGATAGAAATCTACAAGAGAGGTGAACTTGAGCCCCTGCCTGGAAGAAGCTTAGAAGAAACTCTCGAGATGGAGATAATGAGGGTCACCGGAAAAGCAAGAGATATGGCTGGAGAGATAGCAAGTAAGTATCTCGGTCTGAATAACAGCTCCGTTATCATGGCAAGGTCCGGTGCGAGAGGTAGTATGCTCAACTTATCTCAAATGGCGGGATGTGTGGGGCAGCAGGCGGTAAGAGGAGAAAGGATTCACAGAGGGTACAGAGGAAGAACATTACCTCATTTCAAGGAAGGAGATATTGGAGCCGAGGCAAAAGGGTTTGTTTCATCGAGCTACAAGAAGGGATTATCACCAACCGAATACTTCTTCCACTCAATGGGAGGTAGAGAAGGTCTTGTCGATACAGCAGTGAGAACATCAAGGTCTGGATACATGCAGAGAAGATTGATAAATGCTCTGGAAAATCTGAAGGTTGAAGAGGATATCAGTGTAAGAGATACCGATGGAGCAATCATACAGTTCGTTTATGGAGAAGATGGAATAGACCCAACGAAAAGTGCACGTGGTAAGGCTGTGGATTTTGACAAGATAGTAACTGAGATAAAGGGAGGTAAGTGAATATGGCAAAGAGTACTCTCTCAAAAGAAGATGTTCTTAAGAAGATAGCTAAATACGTTAAGAAAAAGAAATATTTCCTCCCACCGGGTGTGCAGGAAGAGATGGCAGAGTGGATTGTCAAGGAGAAGTTATTTGATAAGATAGAGGAATTTGTAGACAAAACCTTTGAGCAGTATCGCAGGAACATGATAGAACCTGCAGAGGCTTGTGGCATAGTTGCTGCGCAGAGTATAGGAGAACCTGGTACACAGATGACGATGAGAACCTTCCACTATGCAGGAGTAGCAGAGATAAACGTTACCCTCGGTTTACCAAGGCTTATAGAGATAGTGGATGCAAGGTCTACACCATCAACCCCCATGATGACCATCTATCTGGAAGGTGCATACAGGGTTAATGCTGAAATGGCACAGAAAATAGCAAACAAAATAGAGATGACAAGGCTGCAGGATATAGCTGATCTTCGGCTGGATATAGAGAATATTGTGATATATGTAGATATAGACGAGAAGAGTATAACCCGCAGAGATATCAAAAGAGAGGATATCATAGACAAGATTAAGAAGATTAAGAAGGTCAAAGTTGAGGAAGAGGATGGGAGTTTAAAGGTCATTCCCGAAGAACCCAGTTACAAGGGTCTCCTCATACTTGCTGAGAATCTGAAAAAACTCAAGATAAAAGGTATAGATGGAATAGAGAGGGTCATCATAAGAAATGAGCCAGGAGAGGGATACGTGATATATACAGAGGGTAGCAATCTGGAAGAGGTTTTGCAGATTGAAGGTGTGGATTCAAGGAGAACGAGAACCAACGATATACAATCTGTTGCC
This sequence comes from Thermoplasmata archaeon, assembly GCA_021163455.1. Lineage (GTDB taxonomy): Archaea > Thermoplasmatota > E2 > DHVEG-1 > B18-G2 > B18-G2. The sequence continues at coordinate 7,511 of JAGGWT010000026.1, forward strand.
AGAGTGCTTGGAATAGAGGCTGCAAGGAATATGATAATAGAAGAGGCTCACAACACCCTAATGGAACAGGGTTTGCACGTTGATATAAGACATATCATGCTTGTCGCAGATATAATGACGGTTGATGGCACAGTAAGAGCCATAGGAAGGCACGGTGTCAGTGGAGAGAAGAGTTCTGTACTATCAAGAGCTGCTTTCGAGATTACGGTGAATCATCTTCTCAGAGCTGCGAGAAAGGGAGAGGTTGACGAACTCAAAGGAGTTGCAGAAAATATTATAGTAGGACAACCTATAACTGTTGGAACAGGAGCCATTAAATTGGCGATGGGCGGAAGGAGGAAGTGAAAGCATGCCAATGGATATAGAAAGAGCCTTCAAATCCCTCATGAAGGAGGGTAAGGTCATCATAGGGCTGAGGAAGACAAAAAAGGCTTTGATGGAAAGAAAAGCAAAGATGGTCGTGGTGGCAAACAACTGTCCAGAGAAGGAAGAGGTTGAGAGAATTGCTGCCACAAACAATATACCGGTATACAGATTTCAGCGTAAGGGCGTAGACCTTGGTGCGACCTGTGGTAAACCTTTCTCAATATCAGTTTTTGCTGTCATCGATGAAGGAAAAGTAGATTTGCAGAAACTACTCAAAGAGAGTTAGAAAATGGCGGAGAGAATAATATCAAACGATGATATGCAGAGAATCAGGCTGGCCACGTCCATAACCAAGGCAGATGTGATAGATTGTATTGAAGATGATGACACCATTGTTTTCGTTGTGAGCAAGGGGTTCCTCGGTATGGCAATAGGCAAAAATGCAAGAAACATAGAGAAGCTCAAAGAGATTCTGAAGAAGAACGTGAGATTTGTAGAGATGGATGATGATGAAAAGAAGTTTGTATCGAATCTCTTCAAACCATTTAAGGTGGATGATGTTATTATAGAGAAAGTTGGAAACAAGAATGTGGCAAAGATAAAAGTTTCACGAGCTGAAAAATCAAAGATTATAGGAAGAGGGGGTAAGAACGTCAGGCTGGCAAGGATGGTGGCACAGAGACATTCATCCATAGATGATATACAGATCGAGTGAATTGGGTTAAATCGAAAAATTATAAGTTTCTTTCAGATATTCAGCGTGGGGGTACAGAATTTGAGGATAGAGGAACATCCCATTCTGAGCTTCGAGAGAGGTAGAAAAGTTCACTTCTATTTCAACGGGAAAAAGCTCTATGGATATGAAAATGAGAGCATCGCAGCAGCACTCGTCGCGAATGGTATTACACAGCTATCTAAAAGTCTCAAATACAACAGACCAAGAGGATTTTTCTGTGGAATAGGGAAATGCGCTTCCTGCAGAATGAGGGTTAATGGAGTTCCGAATGTAAGAATATGTATAGAAAACGTAAGAGAAGGTTTAGAAGTAGAGACACAGGAGCCCCTCGCAGAACTTCCCTCGAGGGAGTTTGATGATAAAGGAATTGATACCCTAGAATGTGATGTTCTTGTTATTGGTGGAGGTCCCGCTGGACTGTGTGCATCTTTAGAGGCAGCAAAAAGTGACGCAGATGTTATCGTAGTTGATGAGAATTTCAAACTGGGTGGACAGCTCTTAAAGCAGACACACAAATTTTTCGGCTCTAAGCATGAGATGGCTGGAAAGAGAGGAATAGATATAGCAAAGGAACTCGAGAAAGAGATAATCGAAAATAACAGAATAAGGGTTTTTCTCAAATCCTCTGTTTTTGGCTATTACGAAAGTGACCATGGGCATCTCTTTGGAATGGCACAGAGACTTGATGACATGAGCGAAAAAGTATACAAGGTAAAGTGTAAAAGCGCGGTTATAGCGAGTGGAGCATCAGAGAACTTTCTGGTGTTTCCAAACAATGACCTTCCTGGTGTTTATGGAGCTGGCGGAGTGCAGACGCTCGTAAATGTGTATGGCGTCCTGCCAGGAAAAAAGGTCCTTATGGTGGGTTCTGGAAATGTTGGTCTCATAGTTTCCTACCAGTTATTACAGGCAGGTATGGAAGTAAAGGCGGTTGTTGAAGCTCTGCCAAAGATAGGTGGATACTTCGTTCATGCTGCAAAGCTTAGAAGATTTGGTGTACCGATATACGTGTCACATACTGTTAAGGAAGTCTATGGGGAGGATAAGGTTGAGGGCGCAACAATAGTGGAGATAGATAAGAACTGGAGGGAGATTCCTGGAACCGAGAAAAGAATAGATTGTGATGTTGTCTGCCTTGCTGTTGGTCTGTCTCCCTCAGTTAGAGTTGTATCCCTCACCGGAGCAGATATAAGGTACATACCTGAGGCTGGAGGATATGTAGCGATTCATGATGATTGTATGGAAACGACAAAAAGAGGTATATTTGTAGCGGGAGATTTATCCGGAATAGAAGAGGCATCCATCGCCATGCTCGAGGGGAAGCTCGCTGGTCTGTACTCTGCAAAAAGAGCTGGAAAGGATGTGAACGAAGATAAAGCAGATGAATACAGGAAAAGACTCGAGGAACTCAGAGCAGGACCGTTTGGAGAAAGAGGCAGGATAGCGAAGGAGAAGATCAGGAGGTTGTGGAAAGAATGTCATTAAAAGATTATGAGCGAACAGGCACGATTACTGTAGATGAGATAAAAATGCCCAGTGAGGAGCATCTCAAAAGAGGGGTTGCCATAATCGAGTGTGTTCAGGAAATACCGTGCAATCCCTGCGTCGATGCCTGTCCCTTCGGTGCTATATCGATGGAAAAGTTGAATGCAACCCCTAAGATAGATTATGATAAATGTAAAGGTTGTGGGAAGTGCGTTTCTGTATGCCCCGGTCTGGCCATATTTGTTGTTAGAATAAGGGGAGAGAATGGTTTTGTAACTCTACCATATGAGATGCTACCCATACCAGAAAAAGGAGAAGTTGTTGATGTTCTCAACAGAGAAGGTAAGGTAATAGGAGAAGGAGAGATTACAAACGTCAGGGTGGAAAACAGGACTGGTGTAATAACCGTCAGGGTCGATAAGAACCTCATAATGGAGGTGAGGAACATTTGTCCAAAAAGATAGTTTGCAGATGTGAGGATGTGACCGAAGAAGATATACTGAAGGCGATAGATGAGGGTTATACAGATTTTGAGGAGTTGAGAAAGAAACTTCGGATAGGCATGGGAACCTGCCAGGGCAGAACATGTATAATGCTTGCGCTCAGAATTCTCGCCAGAAAAACCGGAAAGAGTATAGAGGAGATTGAAAAACCGAGTTTCCGACCTCCTGTTGTTCCAATAACTCTAGGCTCTCTTGCCGGTGAGGAAGATGAAGACTGATGTTGTTATCATAGGTGGAGGTATAAACGGCTGCTCGCTTGCATACCAGTTATCAAAGAAAGGTATTGATGTTGCTCTTTTTGAGAGAAAATACATCTGCTCAGGTGCAACTGGTAGATGCGGTGCAGGAATAAGACAGCAGTGGAGTACAAGAGAGAACATAATACTGGCAAAGGAGAGTGTAAAGATATTCAGCAAACTCTCAAGAGAATTAAAAGAGGATATAGGTTTCAGGCAGGGCGGATATCTTGTAGCCATACATGATGAAAAGGAGTTGAAAGAGGCAGAGGAGAGGGTCAAACTGCAGAGATCTCTGGGTGTTGACGTGAAAATCATTGATAAAGATGAAATAAAAGAAATCGTTCCGATACTTGATCCAGATGGGATGCACGCGATAGGTGCCACCTTCTGTCCAACTGACGGGCATGCGGACCCTTTCAAGACAACCTTTGCATACGCCAGAAGAGCAGTAGAAAATGGTGCAAAAATATTCACTCACAGAGAGGTTAGCAAGATTATTGTGGAGAAGAATAAAGTGAAAGGAGTTGTTGCAGATGGTGAGAGAATAGATTGTAATTATGTGATAAACTCCGCCGGCGCCTGGTCGAGGATAGTAGCAAGGATGGCTGGTATAGATATTCCAAACAGACCTCTGAGAAAGGAAGCGATAGTTACCGAAAAAATGAAGAGAGTGTTTGATGCCATGGTTATATCATTCAGAGATGGAATATATTTCAGTCAGCAGAGTGAGGGGAATATTCTTGGGGGGATTCCTGGACCGGATGAGAGGGAGGGATACCTCTACCAGCCCACCTTTTCTTTTTTGAATCATATGGCAAGAACCTTAACGAGATATGCACCTGTGCTCAAGTTTGTGAGAGTTCTCAGACACTGGACCGGATTCTATGATGTATCTCCGGATGCCAGACCCATTATCGGTGAAGACCCTAACATCAAAGGATTTATCCACTGCCATGGCTTTAGCGGGCATGGATTTATGTTGTCTCCAATGGTTACAAAGATTATCTCAGATTACATATCCGACGGAAAGGATTCGGATTATCTCCACAGTTTGAGCATAGAGAGGTTCAAAGGTAAAGATATATCAAGAGAGGTTTCGGTTGTAGGGTAAGGATAACAATAATAAATCCTTATACTATCAATGGGTGATGAATTACAGAGATATAGGATTCAGAGCTGGTCTCGAGATACATCAGCAGCTCGATACCAGAAAGTTATTCTGCAGTTGTCCCTCTGATCTCTCAGAAGAATTTGATGCAAATTTTGAAAGATTTCTCAGACCCACGAGAAGTGAACTTGGAGATGTGGATGTTGCTGCTCTGGCTGAAGCGATGAAAAAGAGGAAATTCGTCTATCTTTCTTCAAAGAAAAACTGTTGTCTTGTTGAATGGGATGAAGAGCCGCCGCACAGCATAAATAAAGAGGCTCTGGAAGTTGGGTTAAAAGTCGCTCTTATGATGAACGCAAAAATTGTAGATGAGATTCACATAATGAGGAAGATAGTTATAGATGGCTCAAACACCACAGGTTTTCAAAGAACTGCACTTCTGGCTCTCCACGGAAAGGTTAAGGATGTAGGTATAGAGACCGTAGCGATCGAAGAGGATGCTGCAAGAAAGATAGAAGAAAAAGGCAATGTGGTCAAGTATGGAATAGACAGGCTTGGTATACCTCTGATAGAAGTTGCAACCTCTGCAGATATCAGAGATCCAAAACATGCAAGGGAGATAGCGGAGTATATTGGCTCAATTTTCAAGGTTGTAGGAAAATGCAAAAGAGAGCTGGGTGCGATAAGACAGGATATAAACGTCTCTGTCAGGGGAGGAGCGAGGGTTGAGATAAAGGGTGTTCAGTACCTCTCAGCCATAGAGAGGGTTGCAGAAAAAGAGGTTTTGAGACAGCTTGATCTGATAGAGATTTCAAAGATTTTGAAAGAAAGGAAGGTTAGCGAGAATGATATTGAAAAGTGTGAGCTGAGAGATGTCACGGATGTGCTCAAGGATTGTAAGTCGAAGATAATAGAGAGAGGGTTGAAGGAGGGAAAAAGAGCGCTATGTATAAAACTCCCCGGTTTCAGGGGATTGCTTAAGAGAGAAAATTCCAGACTGGGAAAAGAGTTTGCAGTGCATGCAAGGATAAGGTCTGGTATTAAGGGCTTGATACACAGCGATGAATTGCCAGGATACGGCATAGAAAAGATGTTTGTTGATAAGTTGAGAGAGTTTATGGAACTTGGAGAAAATGATGCCTTTGCAATATTCATTGGTAAAAGAGAGATTATCGAAAAAGCCGTAGAGGGAGTGAAAGAAAGAGCGAAACAGGCGCTCAAAGGTGTACCAGAAGAGGTGAGGAGAGCCCTGCCGGATGATTCGACTGAGTACATGAGACCTTTACCTGGAGCTGCAAGAATGTATCCAGAGACGGATATTCCACCTGTGAGAATAACAAAGGAGTATATAGAGAAATTGAGGAGGAGTTTACCGGAGAAGCCCGAGATTCAGATGAAAAGGGTCAAAGAAAAATATAATTTAAATGATGAGCAGGTAAGACAGTTGTTCAATTCAGGTTATCTGAAAGAGTTTGAGGCGCTAGCTGAAAGATTTCCAGATCTGTCCAATGTGATAGCGAGAACCATACTTAATACCATACCTGAGCTGGAGAAAGAAGGCGTGGATCTGAGCTGGATTGATGTGGACATTCTTTCGGAAATACTTAGATATCTAAAGGAGGGTAGATTCGCAAAGGAAGCTATACCAGATATACTGCTGGAGCTTTCTAAGGACCCAGATAAGAAAGTGGAAAGCGTGATAGAGAGATTCGGAAAGGTGGAGATAGAGGAAGTGAGAGATTTCATCAGAAAGGTTGTTCGGGAAAGGGGAGATTTTGTTAGAGAGAGAGGAGCATCTGCTCTCAGTCCCCTCATGGGCATCATTATGAAGGAATTCAGGGGTAAGGTGGATGGTAAGGTTATAAGCGAGATGCTTAGAGAGGAAATAGAAAGTTATCTGGGGTGAAATTCGAACCACTCGACTTTCTTATCCTGTACCAGCTTTCTTATCCTTTTCTGTTCTTTTGATAGCTTGGATGTATTTGTTTTGATTTCGACAAAAATTATCCGGTCATCCTCGAACTGTACCCCATCTATAGGAGAGCCTATGAATCTGAAATTTTCTGGTGGGAATGGGTAGGATTTCATGAAAGGTGCGAACTGCTCCGTGATTTTTCCGTATGTTGTAGAGAGAGACTGTTTTTGCTGGGTTAATTCTTCGACTTTTCTCCTGAGCGGTGATACCGCTACCCTGTATATGAATATCAATCCCAGTATCAGACCGAATATTATCCCTATGAAAAACACCCATATATACGCTAATATCTCCATCTTATCCTCTTCTTGAAGAGAAACTTCAGATTTGCCCATCCATCCCTGAAACTCTGAAGTTTTGCTTCACCTTCTCTCACATACAGGGTGGATGGGATTTCTTCTGCCTTTACATCTTTTGCTTTGAACATCTCTATCTTAATTTCTTCACTGAAGGGCATACCATCATCGAACTTCTCAAGGGGTTGCACTTTGTTCAGAGTCTCTCTTCTAAATATCCACATCCCGGATTGTGAGTCCTTTATCCATATTTGGAAAAGGATGCACAGGGTGAGAGAGAGAATGAGATTTCCGAATCTGTGTTTCACGGACATTGCACCTTTTTTGATTTCTGCAAATCTGTTTGTCGTGAGAAAATCCAAGTTGTTGTTTAAAAGGTACTCGATGTATTCATGAATTTTATCGAAAGGATATGTGGCATCTGCATCTCCAGTAACTATTATATCTCCTTTTGCCTCCCTCAATCCTGTTTTGTATGCTCTTCCGTAACCCTTTCTTGGCTCTATTATAACCTTTGCTCCCTTTTTCTCTGCTATCTCCCTTGTTTTGTCTGTAGAGTTGCCATCCACAACAAGAATTTCTAACTCCCAGCCTTTCTTTCTGAAATATTCCTTGTTTATCATATCGATGGTCTTGCCGATTCCTCTCTCCTCGTTCAGGGTTGGGATAACAACTGTTACTTTCATGGTTTCTCATCTCAGGTAAAAGTAGAGACTTTAAAAAGGTTTAATAAAAATAAGAAAGAAGAGAGGGTTGCTGGTTTACTGGTGTCTTCTTCTGAGCAGTACGAATGCTACACCTATCGCCGCTATCAATGTTACCAGCTCGAATCCTGGTATTCCGCCAGCAGTTACAGTTATCTCGTAGGTTGCTGTCTCGTAACCATCTTTCTCTGCCACTATTGTGAATGTTGTCTCCTTATTCACCTGTGGGATTGTGAAGGATACTCCCTCTGGACCGGTGAGTGTCTTTGTCTCAATGACCTCGTTGCCCTTCTTGAGTGTTATGGTCACTCCGTATACCTGTCCAGCATCGGATGTCACCTTAACCGTTATCTTCTGACCTGAGTTTGCCTTGCTTGGTGCAGAGATGTACAGGTTGAATTTGTTCATGATGGTTATGCTCTCTTCATCGGATTTGTATCCTGGTTTTGTGGCAATGAGTTTGTATGTCACGTATGGTACAGTTCCTGGAATTGATATCTCAAACGATACCTGTCCGCTGGCATCTGTTATCTTTGTCTGTCCAGTTCCTGTGAATTTAACCTGTACACCCTCTACTCCTTTTCCGCTCTCATCCTTTACTGTGACTGTGAAGGTTCCCTCCTCTACAGTTGATGGTACATCGATATGCAGAGAGTGGGATGTTACCTCAATCTTTGTTCCGGTTGTTCTGTTCTCAATGAGTATGTCTATGTATCCGGTTGATCCTGGCAGGAATGAGAATGTTGCAATTCCATTGGTTCCAGTCGTTGCATTCAGTTCAATTCCTGCACCCTTGAGTGTTACATTCACTCCAGAGAGTGGCTG
>JAGGWT010000071.1 GCA_021163455.1 Thermoplasmata archaeon
AAGCCATATGACTCTGTATGGGCTATCACCGGTCTTCTATGAGAGAGGGGTAGACATTAAGAACGAATTTGAGAGATTTACTATAGCATTGCGGGAGGTGCTCCGCAATGCTTAAGTTGACAGCACCCATTATCCAACCAAAAGCTTAAAATCGAGGAATATAGATTTTTTATATAGAGCAGGGGTAGCCAAGCCTGGTCAACGGCGCAGGCTTCAGGAGCCTGTCCCGGAGGGGTTCAGGAGTTCGAATCTCCTCCCCTGCACTCTTAAAAACTCGAATTTTTGCATTCCCCATCTGCTGAGAATTAAACATTTTTGATAGAAACTGTACTGGCATATCCTAGAAATAAGCCACAGCGCATAAAGCTCCTTCTTATGAGGATACCTGAGTATCCTATTACACCATGAGGAAAGCATACGATGTGTGCATTCGACCCAGATTCGAATTCATAGAATCCGTAGTAAAGAAATATAGCAGGCGTCCAGAGGATGGTTGAGAGCAGTTGTAATAGCATCCCGAGACCCTGCCGAGAAGAGTTTTCCATCATCTGCTCAGCAATTGTTTCAAGATAGATCAGGAGAGAATAGTATGGATAATACTCCAGTGAAATGTTTCCAACGAATTGACCTTTCCATATTTTCACCCCATTTGCACCACTTGTCCATACGATGCCGTGCGAAGGAGTGTATATCTTCCATTCTGGTGGGCTGGAGAGATTTATCCCCACCATACCAAAAGAAAGTGCACCGAGTGCAGACAAACTGAAAACTGGGATAAACATCTGTAGAGGAAAGAGAATAATCGGAACAAGAACGTATTCAAGACCTACGAGGCCCAAAATGAACGCAAAGAGAAGGAAAGGAAAATCATTCACATATGGTTCTATTAGATCAAAGAAACGTTCTATAGTGATGAAAAGTGCCGCCGCCGGCAGGCGCACACCCAAGTCCCACGCTTTTGTAACAATATTCATCGGCATAACACCATTTGCGATCCCACACACGAAACAAAATGTGTTAACCGAATTGTCCGAGCGGTTCGATTCTTTGTTCGCATTTTTCAGTAAACCGGCGCATGTCTTGCCGATAAGATATCTTCTCTTTATCACCTTCTTTATTTTCTCAGCATCGAAATCTTTCAGTATACCAAGTTCTTTCAGTTTCTCAATCGCGTTATCATATATTCTGAATACATCTCTATCTGTCTTTGTATCCTGAAGTGCCTCAAGAGTTCTGTTGAACAGTTTCTCCAGTTCTTCGTATTTCTCTTCAGATATGCTTATACTTCTGTTTCCGAATCCTCTGAGACCCGGAAATGAAACGACTATCTCAACAGTATCGTGAGATTGTATGGGGGTTGTTCCTTTACTGTTCACAACCGCATACGGGAACATAGAGATGATAATTAGAGCAGCAGAAAAACAGACCATCAATCTGTACATTGTCCTTTTCAATCTGGACACCCCCATTCATAAATATTGTCGAAAGTTAAATAAATTTCGTGCACAATATATAATTCACAACCTTGCAGGAAATGCTCTCAAATATCAACTTTTAAAACCCATTCACATGCAGCACATCCTCGAGTTTCCTCTTCGGAACGTGCATAACTCCGTTTTCGTCTCTCCAGTATTCCACAGAATCTTCCATCTCCTCAACCACTGATTTCTCTGCAGGAAAACCGAGAGCAATCACGGAATGAACATCGTAATTGTCAGGTACGTTCAAAATCTCCTTTATCTTCTTTCTATCTATATTGCCCAGCATACAGCTTCCTATACCGTACGACCATGCGAGGAGCATCATGTTTTCTGCAGATAAACCAGCATCTATATCGCAGAACGGACTCACACCTCTCCTAGCGAGTATAATGATATACGCAACAGGCCTCTCGCTCTCATCCGGCTTCCATTCTGGTTTGATATACCCTGCCCATTTGAGAGCAGAGAAAATTTTCTCACAAATCTCCTTCTCATTCACTATGATATACTCGAGCGGCTGGAGATTTGCTCCTGATGGCGCAAGGCGTGCAGCATTTACAAGCTTCTTAAGAAAATCCAGGGAAAGAGGAAACTGTTTGAATCTCCTTATCGTTCTTCTGGTCATGATAATCTCATCGAATTTCATGAAAACAGAATCCGTGAGGGGTGTTAAATCTGTTCCGTTGAGATGGAGCAAATTTTTTCTGGTCTGTATCCCTTTGGATTATCCGGGTCTATTGGTCAATGCCATCGAGGGTGTTAGAGGTTAGATGTAAAAATTGCGGTGAAATCGTTTTCAAATACCTGAAGATAGGGAAAGGAAGACTATGGCACTGCTGGAAAGGAAGGATAATAGAAGATCATAGCGTAAGAGAGGGAAATATCGTAAAGTGTCCATGCGGAAACGCTATAGGCAAAGATGAGGGAAAGTGGATAAAACTCAAACCTTTTTCTGTTTGGTACTGAAGTAGATGAGATGCAAACTTTTATTCGGTGTTGCATCAATTTTAATTAGGGGAAAGTATATAACTTTGAGGAGACCGGTACAGGATGGGCGATAACATGAATAGGATATTATTTTCTCTCTTTGCCATCTTTCTTTTGATATCCCCAGTGATATATCCAGCCATATCTGAAGGAGTTTGCATGGAAAAGACAGTGAAAGAGAACGATGCCAAGGACACAGAAAAGTTGGTTGACCACCTTACGGTAGAGCCGTGTTCGGACCCAATACCTATACAGATACTGAATCTCCTTCTGGGCTCAGCGGTAGAGTTCGGCAGCGTTACTTTCTACGATATCGTGAATGATGAGCCAATGACTGTGCATGTTAACTACTCGGTGATATGGGATGATAACCATGCAGTACTTGATAGGGGTTCCTTCAAGTTAAAAGTGACGGGAAACCTCTCATATGACATTCCCCACGGCTTCGGCATTATGCCCTCTGCCCTCATTCCGGATGTTTACAGAAAAACAAAAACAGCAGTCGGGTCTTACACAATCAGAGTAGAAGTGTATGTCGAGGAGGATAATTCAAGTAAGGTTGTGGAGGTGTCTGGAGAGATGTTCTATTACATATGCATGCTGTCATCCGGCCCATATCTGCTCACCGGTCTGAAAGTCATTCTGAGCCACATCGTGGGCAAACAGGCATATACATGATCTCATATACATCAAGGTCTGGGACCCGTGATGCTGCCTTGCGAAAAACCATTAAACCACCTCTTTCTTTCTCAAAGACAATGAGTGAACTTGTGGATATGCTGATATCGTGTGGAGCTGTTAAGTTCGGAAAATTCATACTAACATCAGGCAAGGAAAGCAATTATTACATCGACATAAAACAGGCAAGCACAAATCCAGAGATTCTCAGAATGATAGCAGAGGAGATGAAAAAATATGCAGAGGGATACGACATGATAGCGGGTATGGAACTCGGAGCAGTTCCGATAGCGGTTGCCCTCTCTCTTGCAACTAACAAACCATACGTGATTGTGAGAAAAGAAACGAAAGCCCACGGAACGAGAAAACTCATGGAAGGCGGAGATGTTAACGGCAAGAAAGTACTGGTTGTCGAGGATGTCACCACCACAGGCGGCTCCGTCATCAAAACCATAGAAATTCTAAGACAGAACGGAGCAGAGATAGACAGAGTTGTAACGGTTGTTGACAGAGAGGAGGGAGCCAGAGAAAGATTAACCGAGCATAATGTCGAACTCGTCCCTCTGGTTTCGGCAACTGAAATATTAAAAAAACGTTAAAAAACACCTTGCCTATTCACCTGCTGGGGAGGTTATTTAATTGATAAAGGTACTGGTCGTTGGCGGCGGCGCAAGAGAGCATGCGATATGCGATGCTGTTTGCAGATCCGAAGATGTCGAACTCTATTCCTTAATGCATAACAGAAATCCTGGTATAATGCGTCTATCAAAGGATTACAGGATAGCAAAGGAAACAGATGTGGAAAAGGTTGTCGATTTTGCTCTTTCTAAAAACATAGATCTTGTTCTGATAGGTCCGGAGGCACCGCTCGAAGCCGGACTTACAGATGCTCTAAAAGAGAAAGGTATAAACGTATGTGCACCAACAAAGGATGCGGCACGAATAGAGACGGACAAAGAATGGATGAGAGAAATTGTTTCCAGATACAACATACCGGGACAGGTTAAAAACAGAACATTCGACAATCCTAAAGAAGCGAGGAAATTCATCGAGCAACTCAACGGGCATGTTGCTGTCAAACCAGTTGGATTAACAGGTGGCAAGGGAGTTAGAGTTTATGGTGACCATTTCCGTACGGTGGATGAAGCCGCCCAGTATGCTGCGGAGGTTATCGAAAAGAAGATAGGAGGTAAACCAAGGGTGCTGATCGAAGAGAAACTCGAGGGGGAGGAGTTCACTCTCCAGGCATTTTCTGATGGAAAATCCATATATCCAACCCCAGCTGTTCAGGACCACAAAAGATTGTTACCTGGCGATAGAGGTCCCAACACCGGCGGAATGGGCTCTTACTCTACAGAGAGTGGTATCCTTCCATTCATGGAGAAGAGTGATTACGAAGAGGGAGCGATGATTCTTCAGAGGGTGGTCGAAGCTCTGCATAATGAGGGTTGCCCCTTTGTTGGACCCATATATGGACAGTTCATGCTTACAGCAGATGGACCAAAGATTGTGGAAATAAATGCAAGATTTGGTGACCCGGAAGCCATGAACATACTCCCCATTTTCAGGGGAGATTTCGTTGATATGTGTTTCAGAATGGTGGATGGCGATCTCTCCGGAGCAAGAATAGATTTTGACAGGAAAGCAACCGTATGCAAATACGTTGTTCCGGAAGGTTATGGTGTAAAAAGTATGGCGGATCAGCCCATAGATGTCGATGAGGAGATGATAAAGCAGGAGGGCGCCATCCTGTTTTATGCATCGGTTAACAGAAAAGATGATAAAATATACACGACATCATCCAGATCTCTGGCTGTCGTCGGTATAGGCAACTCGCTCGAAGAGGCAGAGGAGATATGCGAGAGAGGACTGAAGCATATCAGAGGAGAGCACATCTTTATAAGGCATGACATAGGAACAAAAGAACTCATTGAAAAGAGGATAAAACACATGAAAGAACTCAGAGGTTAGTATGAGTGTGGAGGAACCCGCTTACATCTACTTCATAGGCACAGCCGGCTCAGGAAAATCTACCTTGACCAGAACGTTTCAGAACTGGCTGAAATTCAGGGGTCTCGATTCCATAACCGTTAATCTCGATCCCGGAGCTGATTTTTTACCTTACACTCCTGATGTTGATATAAGAGACTGGATTTCCCTGAAAGAGATAATGGATGAATATGATCTCGGTCCAAACGGAGCCCAGATAGTGGCTGCAGATATGCTTGCTCTCAACGCAAAGGAGATAGAGGAATCGATAGAAGGATTCAAAACAAGTTATGTTCTGCTCGATACACCAGGACAGATCGAACTCTTCGTATTCAGAGAATCCGGTAATATACTTATCTCACAACTCAATCCAAAAAGGTCGATGGTTGCATATCTTCTGGATCCGATTCTCTCAAGAACAGCATCCGGCTTTGTCACCCAGCTCCTCCTTTCTCTGACGACAAGATTCAGGCTCTCCATACCTGTTGCCAATCTGCTCAGCAAGAGCGATCTTCTAAAGAAAGAAGAAATGGAAAAACTGAGAAGATGGTCAAGCATAGATGAGGGACTTTATGAAACCATAATAAGAGAGAGGGCAACCGTTTACAGAGAACTCAGTGAGCAGATATTACTTCTTCTCAAACATTTTGGAGAAGAAACTCCTCTCATTCCGGTGAGCAGCACAGATTACAGCGGGATGGAAGACATCTATAACGTCATACAGATGTGTTACAGAGCCGGAGAGGACACAACCAGTGATTGAATCAATTGTTCAAAATCACGATCTCTCTTTTCTCCACCTGAAGGTGAGGCTCAATAATGATAATCCACATCTTTACACTGATGGACTCTGTTTTTTCTGAGAATATCCTGTAAGCTCTGAATTCCACATCCCTTCCTATTTTGATTCGGGGTATTCTAAATGGAGAACACATGATGAATATCGCTCTCAGAGATTTATCATCTGAATTTTTCACAGAAACCCTGAATCTTTCTCCCTCCTGCACAGAGGAAGGAATATCAATGATATAATTTTCATGACTAACATGAGCCATAATGTAATCCTCGCTCTCTCTACCAAAATCATCTCTGACAACCAGTTTCACTTCATACCATCCTTCCTCGAGATCAGAGATATCCCATCTGCATAGTGTACCATCCTTTACATCTGTCTTACACTCATAAAAAAGAACCCATCCATCCTCTGTAGCATCAAATTCATCTGGTATATCAGAGCCCATAAATTTGTAGTAGAGACGATACGAATCAAACCATCTCGATTTTGCGATTCCTTTGAACACGATTCCATTTCCGACTTTTTCAGCATCGAAAAATATGGCGACCGGCGGTGGGGCAGGAAGATTTATCAGCAGCTCATAGGCATTTACCCTGCCAAAACCCTGATATGTTAATGGGTATCCCAAATCCCTGGCTGTGTAACGAAGCGCTGATCTTATCTCGAAAGGGTCCCAGTCAGGGTGTTCTTGCATCAGCAGAGCAACAATTCCAGATACGTGCGGCGCCGCCATCGATGTGCCGCCGAGTTTGGTGTAGTATTCATTTACTGTTTTTCCCACACTGCAGTTTGTTGCGCGTGTTGAGGTTATGGAATAATTGTACACATTTGAACCACTGGAAAATATATCGACATCTCCACCAGGTGCGACAATATCCGGTTTGACGGTCATGAGAGGAGACGGACCTTTTGAACTGTACAGTGCTATTCTGTCGGGACCACCACTTGGTAAGCTATTAATCATGTGGGTAACCGCTCCCACCGCTATCGCTTTTCGAGCACATGCCGGAGAGCTTATCGTGTATTTTACCGGCTGGTTGTTCTTTACATCCCATCCATCATTACCTGCAGATACTATAACAACGATACCGGCATCAACCGCTTTGTCCACGGATTCACTCAGTAAATCGTCTGGGTCTCCACCTTTGTCTCCGTCAGTTACTCCCAAACTCATGGATAATATGTCAAGATGATCCGAGAAATCTCCATCTCCATTTGGGTCAATAACCTTCTCAATGGCTTCGATTATATCGGATGCATAACCCATACCGTTTTCATCGAGAACCTTGTACACATAAAGCTCCACGCCCGGTGCGATACCTCTGTATGTTCCGTTTGAAGCTTCTCCGCTTCCAGCAATTATTCCGCATACATGGGTACCATGACCATTATCGTCAAATGGATCATTATCGTCGTTCACAAAGTCGTAGCCACCAGCATAGCAATTTTTCAGATCAGGGTGTGTGTAATCT
>JAGGWT010000027.1 GCA_021163455.1 Thermoplasmata archaeon
GAGTTAAAATGTATGAAATCTATACATAAATTTTTAGATTTATAGATAGATAAAAATTTCTTAAAGACATAAAATAAAAGGTTCCACATGAAATAAAGGGGTGGGGCTGTTAACGTTGATAATATTGATTAAAGTTATACAAAACAGCAACAAGAGACAACTGAATAACTCACTCACAAAAACAAATATCTTGAACAGCCACATCAATATTAACCCTATCAAATGAACAATCAGAAAGAATATAACACTGCAACACCAATCAATCTTCAATCCCTTTCGAGTTCTACATCAAAAAACATCAACAGACCCACTTGCCGGCGCCGTTTATTTAAAGATAGTAAAATTTGTTATGAGATTGATGAAAACAGTAACTATTAAACATTTTTAAGTTAGAGACATGTTATATCGGTGATGATAAAAAGACAGATCAGAATACTGGGCATAGACGATGGTCCTTTTTACTTTGGACAGGATAAAACGATAGTAATTGGTGTGGTGATGAGAGCAAACGGGTATATAGAAGGGATATTGAAGAGAGAAATAGATGTCGATGGCAAGAATTCCACAGATGTGATAATAGATATGGTCAGCAAAACGAGACACAGAAACCAGATCAGAGTTATAATGATAGATGGGATAGCCCTCGGTGGTTTTAATGTGGTTGATATAGACAGGATTTATATGGAAGAAAATATACCGGTGATGACGGTGACAAGAGAAAAACCCGATTTTGAAACGATAAGGTCCACACTGAGAATGAAATTCACGGATTGGGAGGAAAGGTGGAACAAAATCAAAGATAATGAAATATTCGAAGTTGAGACGAAACACAAACCAATCTATGTATCATTCAGGGGCATATCCCTGGAGGAGGCGAAAGAGATAATAAAGATATCAACCATACGAGGTGTAATACCGGAGCCGCTGAGAGTGGCTCATATGATAGCATCAGGCGTGGTAAGAGGTGAATCTTATGGTAAAGCCTGAAGTGAATAGGGATAGTTGTCTGGGCTGTTCGGGTTGTTTTACCATCTGTCCTGCCAATGCCATAGAGTTTGATGGTAAAGCCACGATAATCAAGGAAAGATGCATATCCTGCCATACCTGTGTTAACTACTGCCCGGTTGGAGCCATAGTTGTGGAGGGAGAATGATGGAGACGTATGAATATGATTGTGTAATTGTCGGAGGAGGACCTGCCGGTCTCGTAACAGCCAGATACATATCTGAGGCAGGATTTTCCGTTGCTGTTCTCGAGAGAGATAGAGAGATAGGCGTTCCCGTACTCTGTGGAGAAGGTGTCAGCAGAAACATTGACAATCTCGGAGTAACCGAGAGAAGGGACTGGGTAGAAAACGAGATCGTTGGAGCAAGGATATTCTCACCAAACGGAACCATGGTTAAAATGTCTGCCGAAAGAGCAGGCGGAGAGACGGGATACGTGATAGACAGGGAGAGATTTGACAAGGAACTGGCAAGAATCGCAGCTAAAAAAGGAGCAGACATCTTTGTCATGTGCGATGCAAAAAAAGCAAATGTCGAGGGCGGAGAAATCAGAGAAATAGAAGCGAAACTCGACGGTAAGGATGTGAAATTCACAGGAAAAATCTTTGTCGGAGCCGATGGAGTAGAGTCAAAGGTAGGAAGATGGGTTGATATAGATACAAGACTCAAACCAAAAGATATCGTTTCCTGTTACGAGTACACACTCTCCGATGTGGAATGCGATAAGGATTACACAGATTTCTTCGTTGGCAGAAGCCTGGCGCCCGGCGGCTATATATGGATATTTCCGAAAAGTGATGATACCGCGAATGTTGGAATAGGTGTTCTTGCAAGTTACAGCAAATCTGCTCTCGCAAAGCAACTGCTTGACAAATTTATAGAAAAGAAGGATTTCCTCAGAAAGGGAAAGCCGGTCAGGAAACTGGCAGGAGCTGTACCTGTAGCCTTGCCCATACAGAGTTACAGAGGAAATGTTGTTCTTGTGGGTGATGCAGCAAGGCATACTGACCCTCTAACTGGTGGCGGAATAATCCATGCCGTGATAGGTGGGAGGGTAGCTGGAGAGACGATAGCGAGAGCACTGAGAGAAGAAAAACTCTCCTTGCTCGAGGAATATGAGAAGGGGTGGAGGGAGAAGATAGGTAAAAAACTCGAAAGAAATTACAAGATGAAAGAACTGGCATCAACATTTGATGACAAAACATTCGATAAACTTGCCGACTCTGTGAAAGATATAAACTTTGAGGAGTTAAGCACACGCGGTCTCATAAAGGCACTAGTAACAAAACACCCCTCTCTGCTGTTCAAATTGAAATCCCTCATCGGTTAGGTAAAATGAAATGGGGAATTGTGGTAAAACCAAACGATGGCAAGGCGAGGAAACTTGCAGAGGAGATAATATCTTTTCTCAAAGATGAAGAAATCTATCTGGAGAAAAAGATCGCTGAAGAACTCGGTAAAGAAGGATACTCAATCGGGGAGCTGAACAACATCGTGGATATCGTTATAACTGTCGGTGGTGATGGCACAATTCTCTACGCTCTGCAAGAAATAGAAAAGCCCATATTTGCGGTAAACTGCAGCGCCATGGGCTTTCTGACAGAGGTAAATGCAAAGTTTGCGAAGAGTGGGATAGAGAGAATCCTGAAGGGTGACTACAATATAGAGGAAAGGGCACGACTGAAAGTATTTCTTGAGGGAAGGAGGGTCGAGGATGCATCCAATGAACTCACGATTCAGACGGCAAACGTGGCAAAAATAATAGAGTTCTCTATACTGATCAACGAGGAGCTGATCGATAGATTAAGAGCGGATGGCATAATCATCGCTACACCAACCGGTGCAACTGGCTATGCTCTGAGCGTGGGTGGACCAATTGTTGACCCGGGGGTAGATGTGGCGGTAATCGCTCCGATAGCGCCATTCAAACTAGCATCGAGACCATGGATCGTTCCTATAGATAAGAACATATGCGTGGAATTATCTGAGAAGAGTAAAGACGCGAAGCTGGTTATAGATGGGAGAAACTCATACGATGTTCATGCTGGTGAAAGGGTGTGTGCAACTCTATCAGAGAAAAAATCAAGATTTATCAGATTTGGAGAATCCTTTTATCAGACGGTCAGGTTGAAATTGGTAAGATGAGGAAATGGAAGATAGACAGAGATTGTCTCCAAACAATTCTTGAAAGCTCCAGAGCAATGCATCCAAGGGAATTCGCCGCCTTCCTGCGGGCGGAGGGAGATGTTATAAAAGAGATTCTGCTCATGCCAGGAATGATACATGGTGACAGGCATGCAATCTTTAACATCGCCATGCTTCCCATAGATTATTCCATTGTTGGAACGGTTCACAGCCACCCATCCTACTCCAACAGACCATCGGGTGAGGACCTGCACATGTTTTCCAAATATGGAAAGGTGCACATCATCGTAGCCATGCCATATGATGAAAAATCGTGGAGGGCTTATGACTGGAATGGCAGGGAGATAGAGGTGGAGGTAATTGAATAGTTTTTAAATACAGTAACCTTAACGAAAACGATGGACATCTCTGCACTCGATACATTTCTTGCAGCTCCCCTCGCTCCACTGGCTGGAGTGATTCTCTTCTGGTCCATTCAGTTATTGATGGCAGAGGGATTAAAAACACTTCTGAGAGAAATATGGGATAATCACAGGGCTTTTTGCAGATTCTCAAATTTTGTCGCTCTGCTGTTTCAGGCAGTGTCTCACATGCTGGGATACACGTTAACCGGTATAGGTGTGGGAGAGTTCTCACTCAGCATCAGAAATGCAAAGGTTCTGCCGAAAAAGGAGAAGAGAGGATTTCCATCCATGCTGGCAAATATCTTCCTGCTTTTTGGTCCCTTCTTCATACCTCCACTGATTCTGTTTCTGATACTTCTACCCTTTACACCTGGGATGGAGATAATGAAATGTTACACCTTTTCAACCGCTCTGGTATCTTTTGGTTCGTTGCTTCAGCAATATGGGATGAATTTTCTAACAATAATCGTCAATCTGGATCTTTTCAATCCTTTTCATCTGATGTTTCTCATTGCTGTAATTCTCATTGGTCTTGGTATCAGACCAAGTTTCATAGAAGATGAGGAGAGAAAATACAGGATGATAGATGACCTTGCAAAAATAAGAGACTTTTTCATATCCCACCCAAAATCCATCCTCATCTTTTTTGTTTCCATTTACATCCTTTTCTACATACTCTATTTTCTGAAACTACCCTACTATGTGCTCATATTTTCCTTCTTCGGATGGCTATCTCTGATATCAATAGTTTCTCTCCTCATTGCATCCCTCTTCGTCTTCCTCATCATGGTCAGTGACAGATTACCTTCTTTCAAAAAATATCTTCCCCTCATTGTGTTCGTTCTATCCTATATATCTCTGAGAGTCACATTCACATTCATCAGGACAGATATGGATCTGGCAATAACCAATATCGTAAGCTCGTCACTCACATTTGTTTCATCCACCATAGCTCTTAAAATGGAGCTGGACAGACAAAAACTCAGAGAAGGTTTGCAGAGTTTGAAAAAAGTCAAGGAGAAGAAAATCGATGCGGAAGATGGGGAGGAAAATAAGAAAAATCCTTAGAACCCGTTATAAAAAACCGAAAACCAATAAACTTAAAACATCAAAAAGGTATGGCTTAAGTAGAGAGGAGGGGAAGATGAAAATAGAGGAAGAACTCCTGAAAGGAGAGAGGATAGAAAAGATTCTCACACCACATCCATTATCCTTTATGGGTTTGCAAGCCCTCTGGATTTTTATAGCGGTATTTGGTATAATCCTGTGGTGGACGGCAAATTACTCACAGTACACCAGTTTCTTAGAATCCTGGTTCACCGTACTGCTCCTGTGGTGGATTGGAATCATAATAGCGGGAGTTGTTGCATCTCTCGTAGCTATAAGATGGAGATTCTTTTTCCTCTACGTGATAATCGCATCTCTGGGAACCTTTCTTGCATGGAGACTTAACTACCTCGTGGATGGAAAAGGAGCCAGCTTTTTCATACTGGTCTATTCTTTGCTTGTATCCATAATCATGTTTATAGGTGTGTACGTGTTCGTAAAATCACACAGATATGTTCTCACCGACTGCAGAATCATATTCAGAGGTGGTGTGCTGAAAAAGAGAGAAAGAACATTGAGATACGATAAAATAACAGATGTTGATGGTACGCAGGGAATCCTGGGTCAGATTTTTGACTTTGGAACAATCATTCCCATAACTCAATCTGGCTTTGGACTCGGTTCTGACCAGACCTTTGCGGCAGGCGGGGTCAAAGGAGGAGGAAAAAGATTTGGCATATTTGGACTGGCAGGCGGCGCGAAGGAAGTTAAGACACCGAGAGCAAGAACGTATTATGAGCTGCATGGAGTTTATCCGTACAAAGAGGTAAGAAAACTTCTTGAGGAATTGATACAAGGTCACGTCATAACACCTTATCAGAGAGAGCAGGTCGAGCTCCAGAGGGAACAGCTCGAACTTCAAAAGGAAATGAAAGAACTCTTGGAAAGACAGAAGGAACTGAAGGATTAGATTTAAAACAGAGAATTATATAGGGATTGCGAATGATACCGAAGGCAGTATTCTTCACGAAGGGAATGGGGGTGCACAGGGACAAATTACAGTCATTTGAGTTAGCATTGAGAGATGCAGGCATAGGTATGTGTAACATCGTTACGGTATCGAGTATTCTTCCACCAAACTGCAAGATAATATCAAGAAAGAAAGGTATAGAGAAACTGAGACCAGGAGAGATTATATATTGTGTGATGTCGAGAAATCAGACCAATGAACCTTACAGAAAGATATCGGCATCAATAGGTGTTGCAATACCTAAGGATAGAAACGCATATGGATATATCTCCGAGTACCACAGTTTTGGGGAGAGATGTAAAACCGCTGGAGATTACGCAGAGGATCTCGCAGCCACCATGCTGGCAACAACTCTGGGAATAGATTTTGACCCTGATAAGGCATGGGATGAGAGAAAACAACTGTTCAGGATGAGCGGAAAGATAGTCAAAACGAGAAGTATAACACAGACAGCTATTGGAGACAAGGATGGTAGATGGACAACCGTTATAGCAGCAGCTGTATTTCTTGAGGAAGTTTGATATTTGGACAGTTTTTAAAGGAAAATTTTTTAAATTTAAGATACTTCATTTTCCGGGGATGGTGAGAGATGAGAGCAGCAAGAAACCTCATCATCACACTGCTTGTGTCCAGTCTGCTCTGTGGCTGTACACAGACTGAACAGTTTAAACTTTACGGAGAAAGTGAGGAGGAAAACACTAATATATCAACGTGGGTTGGATGCGGATGGAGTATCAAACCGGGTGAAAAGGACGCGGTGAGTGAAGCAATATCGATCATGGAAGAAGGATTAAAAGGAAAGAAACCGGAGTACATAATCGCTTTCATGACGGTTGATTACAACGTGACAGAAATCGTGGAAGAGATTCTGAAGCATTATCCTGGTGTACAGTTATACGGCGGAACCTCGTGTGCTGCGGTTTTAACAAAGGATGGTTACCACACAAGCACGAATGGAGCGCTGGCTGTGATGGGAATTTACTCTGAGAACATAACTTTTGGCGTGGGCGGCGCGGAGATAGGAGACAGAAAATCGGCCAGAGAGGCAGGGAGAGCGGCGATAACAGAGGCAATATCAAACGCCGGACTGGATGGGAAGCCAGATATCGTGTTAATAACAGCATCTCCGGGACACGAGGAGGAGATACTGTCAGGAATAGAGGAGGTCATCGGTGAAGATGTGCCTGTATTCGGAGGAAGTGCAGCGGATAATACAATAGAGGGTAAATGGAAACAGATCACGAACGACAGGGTGTACTCCAACGGAGTCAGTGTGACTGCAATATTCACCAGTATGAAAATCGGCTATGCATTCGAATCCGGCTATCTCATTATGGAGAAAGAGGGAGTCATAACAAAATCCTCCGGTAGAAGAATTTATGAGATAGATGGTAAACCTGCAGCAGACGTCTATAATGAATGGACATCCGGAAAGGTCTTTGGAAAATATGCTAATCAGACATCTGGAAAGGTTACAATCCTGGCAAACGCAACCTTCTATCCTCTTGCCAAGAAGGTGGTAGGTGTTGATAATAAAACCCATTACATCTCCATACATCCAGAATCTGTGAATCTATCCGACAGATCCATTTCCGTCTTTGTAAATGTGAGTGATGGAGAGAGGGTACAGCTTATGCACGGAACATGGGAGATATTGCTCAACAGGGGACAGACCACTCCGGCAAAAGCGCTGGAGAAAGGGAATATCGAAAAAGGCGAAACCGCCTTCGGAATCTACATCTTCTGTGCAGGTACACTGCTTGCTATCCCAGAAAATGAGAGAGACAAACTTCCTTTACTCGTGGGGCAAACCATCGGTGCACCCTTCATAGGCACATTTACATTTGGTGAGCAGGGTTTCATCGAGGGTGTTGGTAATGTCCACGAAAATCTTGCCAACTCAATTGTGGTGGTAGGGTAGTGTGGTAGAATGAGAATATTCCATAAGATATTCATCTGCATGTTCACCATATCTGTTTTAACCGGGGCCATCGCCCTCAGTATTCTCATCATAGAACAGTCAAAATCGCTCGAAGAAAACATACATCAGAATTATCTTTCTCTGGCCGGAGTGATGTCAAAAAGTATCGAGGCAGGCTATCTGGCTGGAAGATGGCCTTTTGAGACACTCTCGGAGGCTCAGAAGCATGGAGAAATAGCATTCTGGCTCGTGGCAAAATCCGATGGAGAAATCATTCTTGCCAGCAACTCGTCCATGTGGGGGAAGAAACTACCGGAAGAATACTTTTCCAACGTGACAGCATCACGAAACATACAGTTTGAGGGGGAGACCATAAGATTGATAGTACATCCACTGAAAATCACAGAGGGAGGTAAGAACTGGGTATTCTGTATGGGCTATTCCCTCAAACCAGTCATTGATGCAAGAAACCTCCTGCTGGAGAGAGCGTTCACATCTCTTGGAGTGGTTGCAATTATGGCTACCATAGCCTCTTTCCTGCTGAGCAGAAACATAAGTGAACCTATAGCAAAAATATCGAGGGCCACCGTTTCTGTAGCTGAAGGCAATCTTGATCAGCACATAAGCATAAAAACAAATGGTGAAATCATGCAACTGGCTGACAACTTCAACAAAATGGTTAAAGATCTCAGGAACCAGAGGAACGAACTCGAGAAATTACTGAAACAGAAAGACGAATTTATCCATCAGCTGGGACATGACCTCAAAACACCTCTAACTCCAATGTCCAATCTTCTGCCACTGATCATCGAAAGAGAAAAAGATCCCAAGCAGAAAGAACTTCTGGATGTGGTCCTGAGAAATGTAAATTACATGAAAAAACTCGTGATGGACACACTCAAACTTGCCAAACTGAACGCACCAAGTACCACCCTTGACCTCAAAAAGGTGAATCTTTCATCGGTTGTCAGAAACGTTCTCGATAATAACAAATTCCTGCTCAAGGAAAACAGGATAAAGGTTGAGAACAGAGTGAAGGATGATATTTTTGTCAGGGCAGACGAACTCAGGCTGGAGGAAGTTCTCAGCAATCTGGTATCCAACGCGGTAAAATGTATGCCGGATGGAGGAACACTGACGATAAGCGCAAATAGAGAAGATGGCAACGTCGTGGTACATGTCAAGGATACGGGGGTGGGACTCAGCGAGGAGGAGAAAGAAAGGATTTTCGACGAGTTTTACAAGGTCGATAAATCGAGACATGATCTTGCATCATCAGGACTTGGATTGACCATCTGTAAGAGAATAATAGAAAGACATGGTGGAAGAATCTGGGCAGAAAGTGATGGAAAGTACAGGGGTGCGACAATAAATTTCACCCTGCCTCTTTACACAGATGATATTAGTATGCAGCCGTCCTAACCTTAAATTTTAACGACACCCTCTATCTTTTCCGCCTTTTCGGAGGCTGCTGGAAGTGTGAAGTAGAATGTTGAACCCTTCCCTAGACCACCACTTTCCGCCCATATTCTTCCGCCGTGCTTTTCTACAAGTTTTTTGCATATGGATAACCCAACCCCAACAGAGGAGAGGTCATGACCGGACTTATCAGCTTTGTAAAATTCATCAAATATATGTTCTATCTGCTCTTTTGTCATCCCTCTCCCATTGTCTCTGACAAATATCCTGACCATCCCATCCTCTCTTTCAGCTCCGATATGAATCATTCCACCATCTGAACTGTACTTGATGGCGTTGGATATCAGATTATCAAAAATTTCTCTGAGTCTGATTCTGTCTGCTCTGACAACGATATTTCTGTCTATGGATATTCTCACATTTATGTTCCTCTTTGCCATCTCCATTTTGTAATTCTCGACAATCTCCTCGACATGCTCCCTGAGGTTGAGGTTCTCCATGGACAGTCTGGCCTTATCGGTTTTGAGTAATTGCAGTGTATCGGCTATCAGCTTTTTCATGTAATTCGCATTCTTTATACATATATCCAGAAGTTCCACGGCTTTGGAATCACTGACACGTTCTCTGACAAGTGGCAGAAGGGTGCACAGCGGCGTCAGCGGCGTCTTTATATCGTGACTTATCTGTATCAGAAGCTCCTCCTTTGCTTTCAGCAATTTTTCAACCTGGGATGTTCTCTCCCTGACCTTTTCTTCCAATTTTCTGTTCAGTTCTTCCAGTTCCTTGTTCTTTCTCCTGATCTCTTCCCTTGCCTTCTTCAGCTTCTCTATGTTTTCTCTCAAATCTTCCATTATGTTAAGGTATGCACGCTTTGCTCTTTCCAGTTCCTTCACTTTCTCCGATAACTGCTGCTCCATCTCTTTCCTGTCCGTTACATCTCTGTAAGAACTGATGAACATCACTATTCTCCCATTCTCCCTCACTGTGGATAGGGACTGAGAAACCCATTTGATCCTTCCATCTTTTGTTATGACACGAAACTCTATCGGTTTATCAGCAAAACCTTTCTCCATGACACTCCTATAGTATGATGAAACTAAACCCACATCTTCGGGGTGTATTATATTCGTCTGCCAGAGCGTTTTCCCTATAAATTCCTCTGGTCCGTAACCAAAAAGGTTTTTGCAGGAGGGACTAACATATGTTATTATTCCATCAGAATTACTCACCACGATAACATCACTGGTATGCTCTACTATTATACGGTATCTCTCTTCACTCAGTTTGAGTTTCCTCTCTGTCTCTTCAAGCCTCTTCATCAGGCTAAAGTAGGATTCTATCCCTTCTTTTGGAGAGGCCCTCCTGAATATCATGGAGAGAAAGACGTAGGCCATGGTGAATGAAAAGACAGCCAGTTCAGGAATATCATGAGCTATGCCGATGCTGGCTGTTGTGAAGCATACGAGGGACATTCCAAACAGGAAAGCAGCCTCATTCTTTTTTCTCAGAAAAGAGTAGAAAGATATAATGATCGTTTCGATGGCCAGAACCTTCCGTGCGATAGAGAGAACAGGTCTAACAGAGAGGGGAAGAAATGAAACAAGAAACAGAACAACCGTTACTCCAAGAAACGCCTTGAAGGCTTTATCAAAATCTTCTATTTTGTATAGTGTTTCGATAACCGCGATAAGAATAGCTATCTGGAGTGGGACAGATGCCACGAGATACAAATTGTAAAGGATTGTGTTTGGATGCGGGTATAGATCCAGCAGCATAGAAATGTAGTCGATGGAGGCAAGAATGAAAACAATAGAGAACATTAACTTCCTTTTGTCTCTATCTTCCAGGTAAAGTTTGATAAACCATGCAACCGTAACGTATATGGCAATAATTGGAATCAGCCAGAGAGGGCTTGGGAACACCTGTCTCTACACCTCCTGTAGGATCAACCCTCCTCGACCACCTCATATTTCGGCTTTTCTCCGCACTTCCTGCGGAGTTCATCAATCTCTTTCTTGAGTTCTACCATTCGTAGCTCTCTATCAATGGTCAGATTATAAAATCTTTCAAGTTCCTCTATTTTCTCCTTCAGTTCCTTTTCCATTCTTTTTCTCTCACTTACATCTCTAATAATGGCTACAGCATGCCATCTGTCTTTCATCCTGAATGCACCAACCGATAACTCCACTGGAAATTCTTCACCATTTTTTCTCAATGCAGTCACCTCTGTGGTTTTCCCGATAACTTGTCCCTTGCCACTTCTTCTAAATAGATCAAATCCTCTCCTGTAATCATCATGGTATCTTTTTGGTGCGCAGAGAAGATGGATATCTTTACCTATTATCTCCTCAGCTTTATAACCAAATATCTTTTCAGCCTGCTTGTTCCAGAATATCACTCTACTCTCATCATCCATCATAACTATTGCATCCTTTGCATGCTCAGCAATGGACTTGAAAATCTCTATATTTTCTCTCAGTTTACATTCCAATCTCTTGCGTTCCGAGATGTCATAGTATAACTCTACACACCCTCCCGCATAAAGTCCCGTGCTAACTGGTTGACATTTGTACTCGAGCCATCTTTCTTCCCTGTTTTTCCCGGGCAAGACATGACATTCAAAGCTATCCATCTTAAGATCGGTATCCATTGATAAAAGAACCCTCCTTTCGAACTCATCCGGATTTTCGAAAACGAATTTGATCTTTTCTCTGACAATTTCCTCCTTTTTCTTTCCAATGACCTCCTCCTTTTTAATACCGAAATAATTCTCAAGAGTATCGTTCATCCATACTACACGAGAGTCCTTATCAAGCAGGAAGAACCCAACCTCCACAGCATTCATCACATCATCAGCTATAGATCTAAACTTTTCTTCAGATTCTCTCAATTTCCTTTCAGCCTCTATACGTTCTGTCACATCATGGTCAGCTCCTCTGTAACCAAGAAATTCTCCATCATCCGATAATATTGGCACACCATTTGTTTCTACTATTATGACTCTACCATCCTTGTGCATGAGTTTATTTAAAAAATTACGAAAGGGTTCTTTCTTTGAGAAAATCTCAAAAGCTTTCTTTCTCAAAATCTCCCTTTCTTCCGGAATGAAAAAATCATAGAAAAACTTGCCAATAACCTCCTCAGGCTTATAGCCAAGGATTTTCTCTACCACAGGGTTGGAATAGATATATCTCCCTTCTCTGTCAATCTCCCAGACCCACTCGCCGACGTGCGCCGCGATATCCTCGAACCTCTTTTTCTCTTCCCTTAATTTTTCTTCGAGTATTTTTCTATCCGTGATATCTCTGAAATGCTCAATAACTGCAACCACATTATCCTTTCTGTCGGTAACCGGACACAGAAATACCTCAAACCACTCCTTTCTCCTCTCTTCCAGTTGTAATATAAGATGTTTGGATGATTTCGTTTCTATTATTTCTCTGAGGGGACATTCCGGGCATGCAGAACTTCTGCCACGAAGAACCTCATAACATTTCTTTCCCTTTACATCCTTTCCGTACCGGTTTTCTATCCACTTGTTTGCCATTAATATATTGTTATCGAGATCCAAAATTGCCAGTCCTTCATGGCATCCTTCCATAATTGTGCGAACTATTTCTTTGTGGAGAGAGTCCTCTCCCAATTTGTCCCCATCTTCTACAAACGCATATTCTCTATCCCACATCCCCTCCACAGTAAAACACATAACTTATTGTATATAAAAGTTTAACTGCAATTTTCTGAAATCATCCAGCTGGAAAGCATAACAACGCTTATATACAGTTAAACCAATCTCGTTTCGTCAGAGGGAGAGGAGGATAGAAATGGTTGATAAGAGTGTAATGGGCATACCCAAGGATATAATCGATATAAACGCATTTAGAGAAAGCATCCAGCAGGTTACTTCACAGCTGGAGCAGATAAGAAGTTCGTTTTATCAGGGTGTCGAGGAGATAGAGAGGATAAAGAAGATACTGAACTCAGAACATATAGGCAGGTTTTCGGACATAATAACAGAATATGAAACTCAGCTGACAAGGATGGAAAAGGAGAGAAACGAGGCAATAGAGAATGCAAGGAAATACAGCCAGGAGCTTGAAAAAGAGAAGGAGCGATTGATCAAACTCTGGGATGCTTACAAACTTCAGGAAGATGAACTCAATGAAAGAGATAAAAGGATAGCCGAACTCGAAAGAAAGGTGAAAGAATACGAGAACAGATTGAGAGAGACTGAGAAAGACCTGAGCAGCAGAATAGAAACACTCACCAGAAAACTGGAGGAGAAAGAGAACTTGCTGAAGGAGTATGATGACTTCAGAAGAAAGTATGCTCTCTACGAGGAGAAAAACAGAAAACTCCAGGAAGAAATCGACAATTTAAGAAACACACTCAACGAGAAAGAGAAGGAAATAACCCAACTCAAACAGATGGTCGATGAATTGAGCAAATACAGAGAATTCGAGGATTACAAGACAAAATATGAGAAACTGAACATAGAATTCAACAAAGAAAGGGAAAGACTCGTAAAACTCTATAAATTATATGAGGACCTTGAGAGAGAAAACAACAAACTCAGGGAGGAGCTGAACGGCTGGCGCCAGTGGTACGAATCCAATGCTGAACTTCTGGATAGACTGTTCAAATCCACAGAAGATATAAAGAAGAAACTTTCTTCAACCAAGTAACTCACTCTATAACAACTCTGCTTACCCCTTCCTCATCTTCATATACTGTGATAGCGTTTGTTACCATCTGTTTAATCTCATCTATATGTGTTATTATAAAAATCTGCTTGAATCTGTTGGATAGGGCATTCAGTGCATTCAGTATGTTCCTGCGCCTGTTTATATCTTGGGAGCCAAAAATTTCATCGAGAATGATAAAGTTGAACTCTCCGCCCGCTCTATCTGCAAGCATCTGGGATATTGCAAGTCTTATGCAGAGGTTTGCAAGATCCTCTTCTCCTCCCGAAAATCTGCCTATCTCATAGGGTGTACCACCATCATATATCAGTATGTCATAGTTTTCGTTCAGTTCGAGTTCACTGTACTTTCCATCTGTAAGACCTTCCAGCAAACTGGATGCATACGCAGATAGAGTCGGTCTGATTCTCGATATCATGTCTATCCTGAACTCTCCCATCAGTTTTTCAAGAGTATTCAGCATGGAGAGTTTATCTTCCTCTTCCGATATTCTTCTTTTTATCTCTCTTATCTCTTCAACTCTCGCTCTCAATTCCTCTATTTTTTGTTTCAAAAGATTGAGTTCACCAAATATCTCTTTTATTTCTTCCTTTACTCCATCAACCTCTATCTGTTTTTTCCTTACTCTTTCGACGGCAAGTTTGTATCTCTCGTAATATTCCTTGACTTCTTTTTCCAGATTCCTGTAAACAGTTTCATCAAATTTTATCTCACCAAGCAGAGCAATTTCCTTTTCTTTGATTTCAATCTCCTTTTCTTCCTTCTCTATCTCTCTGATCATGGAGTGGATCATGCCTTCTATCCTTCTCAGGGCCATTTTCTTTTTCAGGATGTACTCTCTTCTTCTGGACAGAGCCTCTTCCAGTTTTCTTTCCCTGCTCAGATCCTGTTCCAGATTCCTCAACCTCACTTCAATCTCAGATAGCATATCAACCTTTTCCTTTATCTCCCTGT
This sequence comes from Thermoplasmata archaeon, assembly GCA_021163455.1. Taxonomy (GTDB): domain Archaea; phylum Thermoplasmatota; class E2; order DHVEG-1; family B18-G2; genus B18-G2. The sequence goes on from JAGGWT010000027.1 coordinate 14,628, forward strand.
CAAACTTTTCTATCAGCCTCGAGTAATGCTCTCCCAAAACTCTCTCGCAAGTCGGGCATGTTGCTGACGGACCGAGAGATTCTATCTTTTTCTTGCGATCCTCTATTTTTCTTTTCTCTCTTTCTACAGCGTTCATATTTGTTCTTTCCTTTTCCATCTCGGTGAGAACATCTGATATCTTCATTCTCAACTTCTCGAGTTTTTTCTCAACATCCACAAATTCTTCTTCTACCTCTCCCATCTTGCTCTTTTCTCTCTCCTTTTCGAGAAGATTCTGCCTCCTTTCCTTAAGAGACATCTTCAGCCTGAGAATTTCTCTCTCCAGATTTGCCTTTCTATCGAACAGTTCCTTTTTCTTCCTTTCCTCATCCAGCTTGCGCTGCAGAGATTCATATTCTTTTTCGATTCTATCTTTTTCCTTCTCCAGCATCTCCAGCTCCTTTGAGAGAACACCAAGATGATTTTTCTTTTCGGATATCCTCCTTTTTACCCTCTCCATCTCCTCAGAATTTTTCTTTATCTCTCTGAGGAAAACCTCCTCCTTATCCTCACCCGTTCTTTCATCCTTTAGAGAAATTCTCATATGTTGCAGAATATCTTGCGTCCTCCTTATATCAGCCCTTATGTTCTTTATCGCCTTGTCAATGGCATCTATTCCAAGCATTCTCATTATGAGTTGTTTTCTTTCGCTTGCACTCATTGTAGAGAGCGCGTTGAGTTCCTTCTGTTTCGCAAAGACAGATGTAAAGAAAGTCTTTGCATCCATACCAAAGAGATTTTGGATGAATTTCGTCGTCGCCTCCGCCCCGCTAGCCACTGGACGGTTGTTGATGTAAGCGTAAGCGGATGGAGACAGATTTTTTCCGATCATCTCCCTGATGACCTTTATGTTATTTTGATTGAATACAAAATCAACTTCCACTCTGCACCTCTCTGTGGGGAGAGCTTTATCTCTTTTGATTTTATCAGATGATGTCCTTGCTGCAACATGTCCATACAAAGCCCATGCAAAAGCCTCAAATATGGTCGATTTTCCAACACCATTCAATCCGAATATTCCGACAACTCCCTCTGGGAATTTTATTTCAACGTTCTTGAATTTCCTGAAATTCTGCATCTTTATCGATTTGAGAATCATGTATCCTCTCCCTCAGCCTCCTGCAGGTATTTCTTTCCAAGAGCGAGAAATTCCTTTTTATCTTTTAAATTCCTCTTGTCTATAAATTTTTCAAATTCCGTCAGGATATCGGATATCACAACTTCCGATGAAATCACCTGATCAACTGTTTTACCTGCGGAGTGTCTGACTTCAAAGTGCATTGCTTTTGAGAACATGGAAGATATAGAGGACATATCTAGGGATTTGTAAACCGAGGGGTCAATATTGATAAGAAGCAATCTTACTATGCAGCCAGTAAAATCTCTGCCGGCAATCGAATCTTTTATAGTGTTCAAAATCTCTCTAGGTTTCAAATCTTTACAGTCAATGGGACCAATCTCCAGCATTTTTCTTGTGGGTATCTGAACAAACTCTGTTGTTACAGATTTGGAGAGCTCTACAATCACGAAACCCTTCTCCTCGTTTATCTCATTGAAACTCATCTTCTCTGTAGAGCCAGAGTAAACGATGTTATTTCTTATTCTGGTAAATCCATGGTAATGACCCAGAGCCACATAGTCAAAGCCCTTTGTTATCGTGGACAAGGGAATGATATACTCGTTTATCTCTCCCATCTTGAATACCTCTACACTCTGTACTGCTCCGTGGGTCACCAGGATGTTGAAATCCGCCGAAGGGTCAGGTAAAGCAGATTCCAGTGACTCCATAAATTCATCCCTATCTCTGCAGTGAGGTACGGTGTGGATGGCGATACTCTTGCCCTTAATTTCCAGATTTATTCTCTCAGCTTTGTTGTATATGGGGTATACATTTTCCAGATGTTCAAACAGTTTGAAGATATGCCCTGTACCTTTGAGCTTGGGTGTCTCGTGATTTCCCGCTATTATTATTGTCGGAATCCCCATCTTTGATAATCTGAGAATCTGCTCCAGAGCAACGCTAATTGCTCGATTTGTCGGTCTCACGTTATCAAAGAGGTCTCCAGCATGGATTACAATATCTGGCCTGATGTCAACTATACGATTCACGGTTTCAACAAACGCTTTGTAAATATCTTTTTCTCTCAAATTAATGCCATCACTATCTATCTTCCTGTAGGCAGAATACCCCAGGTGAGTATCAGCAAAATGCACAATTCTGATCTCACTTTCTTCTTTCATACCTATACCTTACAACATTTGCTGCAAGGATCATTGGATCGAGGGTAGGTGCTATAGGAGGTGCATAGGATGTTTCAAGTTGTACAAAATCATCGATTTTCATTCCGTTAACAATGGCGCAGGCAAGAGTGTTGATTCTCATCGCACTTCCTTCTCCAACTGCCTGGGAGGACACTATCCTTCCATCACCATCAACAGCGATTTTAACAGTCACATCCTTCCCGCCTGGGAAATAGTGAGGCAGATTCTTACCAGTGTATTTGCCGTGAACAATGTTTTCACCAAGCTCTTTGAGTAGAGGTCCTACCGCCGCTATCTCCACACCAAAGATTCTGGTTGTTCTCGTCTGAATAAATCCGGGAGGAAGACTTGCGTTACCTCCGGCAGCATTTATGCCTGCTGTTATCCCCTGTCTGACCCCTATACTACCCAGACCAACAGGGAAGTGTTTTCCCGTAAGCAGATCTATATACTCTGTACAGTCTCCTGCGGCATAGACATCCTTCACGCTCGTCATGCATCTATTGTCTACCACTATCCCTCCTTTTTCTCCTATTTTACAGCCGATTTTTCTACCAATGTCCACATTTGGCTTAATTCCAGTAGCTAGTATAACCATATCTGTTTCTATCCTTCTTTCCTCCCCTTCCTTTTCTATAACAATACCATCCACCTCATTTTCTCCTGTTATTTTTTTAACCCTGTGACCTGTGAGTATCTCCACTTTATCCTTTATGGCATCGAGTACAATCCTCGATATATCCTCATCCACCATTGAAGGAAGTATTTGGGGAAAGATTTCTACGACCCTGACCCTCTTCCCTTTTTCATGGAAAGCCTCAGCAAGTTCGAGACCTATCAGACCGGCGCCTATTATCGAGACATCATCAACCTTATCAAGATACTCTTTGATACCCTTGGCATCATCCAGAGTTCTCAACGAGAAGACACCCTTTTTCAAACCATCTCCATTGCGTACTCCTTCTATCGGAGGTACAGACGAATTTGCGCCGGTAGCGATAACGAGAGCATCATAACTTTTCTCTATCTGCTCCCCATCTTTCTCTGCGATGATGACTTTTTTCTCTGTATCGATCTCTGTCACAGTTGTTTCAAGATGTAGCTCTATTCCTGCTTTTTCGAACCACTCTTTGGAAAACTCTATGACATCTTTGACCTTACCGGAGATGAAGTAAGGAAGTGCGCACTTGGAGTACTGTGGATATTTCTCTCTCTCAAAAATGGTAACACTCGCTTTTCTATCTGTCTTCTTGGCAAACTGCGCCGCCGTCCCTCCTGCTGCTCCACCACCTATAATAACTATCCTTCTTTCCATCAAAATCGCCAAGAAGTAAAAAATGAAATGGGTATAAAGATTTATTCTTTCTCAGATTCCTCTGATTTTTCCTCCTCTGGAACTTCTTCCTTTTCCTCCGCTTTTTCCTCGGTTTCAGACTTCTCTTCTTCTTTCTTTTCTTCCTTTGGAGTCTCTTTTTCCTCTTTCTTAACTTCCTCCTCTGCGGTCTCCTCGGGAACGGGTCTCTTCAAAAGTTCGGTTTTGTATATCTCGACTCTTCTGAGATGATAGAGCTTCTTACACGCTTTGGATATCTCCTTGGGAAGCTCATCTTCCATTATGCCTTTGATAAGTTCATCCAGAGTCCTTTCTCTGGCATATGACTCGATAACTTCCCTCATCATCTCCCTTAATCTGTGCTTTAGAGAGGTCTGTATTCTCTTATCAGTTGTTGCAAGCGGTTTTATCCTTATTACGGCACCGTCTCTGGTTGTGACATCAAACACACCGTCTATTTTTGACCTCCTTCTCCTCACCAGCCTTCTGACATAATCGTTCGTCATGGAATGTCCTATAAAGTATGTATGAGCATCGGTCCCATCAACGTTATCTATCTTGAAGTAGAGCTTTATGTGCGATTTCCTGAAATCACCCGTAAGGTCTTGGAGAGAGACCTCAGCAACTCTGTTTATGAGCAGTTCCTGACTCGCTGCGGGGGTTTCTGCTATCACAACGTTGTTGAATAGAGATGGCGCTAACACTCTGTACCAGACCTTTGCTTTCCATTTATCCTTGATCTTTCTCGCGGCTACCCTTGCCTTTGCTTTTGCCATGTTGAACCACCTGGAGGTGGTAATATGATATATGATACTTAAATTTATATGGTAGTGAGGTAAAAAGAGAAGAAAGATTGTCGGATGCCAGGGTATCCTCCTCATCATTTGGGGACACCCAGTCCCCTTCATCTGGGAGGGACCCCTGCTGGCATCCCTGTCGCCTTGCGCTTGCACCTCTGATCATCGAATCACAGAGGCCTTCGATACAAGGCATTAATCTATTGATTTTCACGATTGATTAAATTTACGGTGCCATTTTTGCAACATTTCTCATCTATCCACAGCTAACTTCTTAACATCTATATCAAATCTCCACACAGAATATCCTCTCGTTCCGGCGAATAGTAAACCATTGAACTCCTTCATGTCATAGAAAATGAACATCAACAAAGTCTTCCTGATTTATGATTTTCCAGCTTTTTCCACCATCTTCGCTCCGCCACACGCCGCCGAAGCCGTGCGAGACAAACATCACACCTTTGCTGGTTGAAAAGATAAAATGCATGTCTCCTCCGTCCATGCCTTCCAGCTGTTCCCATTCTCCATAAACCACAACATATGTTCTCTGGACACATCCTGAGAGAAGAGAAAACATCATTATACCTGCAAACAGTGCAGGTAAGACCCATGCACTCTTATCACACCAGAATGGACAACAACCTTCTTAAGATTTTCAGAAAAAACTCCAGTACAGTTTAAAAACTGTTAAGAAATACCATCTTAGTGAAGCCGGCGTAGCTCAGCTGGTAGAGCGGGTGACTCGTAATCACCAGGTCGAGGGTTCAAATCCCTCCGCCGGCTCTGTTAATGATAAGGCTCTTTTGCTGGATGAAGATCGACGTTTATCCATGGAAGCTCTATTGCATAGAACGGAGTTACAGGGATGCGCATCTTTCCGGAGATAATCTTTGGACCCGAAGAGTGACCACTCCAGTAATTTCCAATCCATCGGTTGAATGAGAGAACCGGTGTGCAGAAACTTGCATCCACGCCATTGTCGATAAAGTTATTCTTCTGTATCACATTACCCCTGCATTTTGTTGCAAGGAATGAGCCAAGATACAGACCAAAATCGGTGTTAAGGGATATGTTATTTCTGTACACTGTGTTTTTCACTCCTTCCACCGATATTCCGATTTTGCTGTGAACAATGCTATTTTCTGATATGTTGTTACCCTGCGACCAACCCTTAACAATACATATCCCGCACCATCCTCCACACTCTTCTATGTCATTCTGTGAAATTCTATTGAAGGAGCCACCCTGCACACTTATGCCAAAAGAACCTCCCTGTGTGATTGTATTTTCAAAAACGATATTGTAATCAGAGTATGGAGCAAGAAGAATTCCTCCGGTGTTATCATGCAGTGTATTTAGTGAGATGTTGTTATGGGATGCAGACCATAGAGAGATGGCAATATCTGATAACGTTATCTGGTTATTCGAGATGGTCACATTCTGACAACCATCCAGAGATATTCCGCATCCCTCAAACTCCGAGATGTTGCCCGCATATTTAGAAAAGACACCGCTGGTAATATTTGAGATTGTACAATCCGAGACCATCATATCATGGGACTGAGCAAGCACAATACCAGAAAATCCATCCAGAAAATCACATCCTGAAATAATGCTATTGTATGATGAAAATGCAAACAAACCGCAGTCGTTGTTCTCGAAGTTACAGTCATGAATGTTCAGATTCTCCACCTCATATGTAACGATACCTGCATGTGGGTATGAGCCACCTGTTATGGTGAATTGCGATATCTCAACATTATTTGCTGTAACATTTATCGCATATCCGAAGGCGGCGGCGATTATTGTGCTATCTCTGCTTTCTCCTATCAGTTTTATCTGCTTGCTTACCAGGACACTCTCATTATATACTCCGCTGTATACAAAAATAGTATCTCCATCTGCTGCATCATCTACAGCTTGCTGTATGCTGCTGTAATTTCCTTCACCACTTCCTCCGACATACAGCACTCTACCCTTGCCGTAAAGATATAATCCGTTTGTTGGAACAACAGCAACCACAATCAACATGAGGAAGACAGAAACAGGCAACATCATCTTTCCTCTCATATTCTACCTCCATTGATGGCTGCGCCGCCTGCAGCAGCTACCTTTCCGGTGATTAATATTTCAACATTTATTTATTTACTTTTTTCTTTTTATATTATTTATGAGAATAACCGCAAGAATGATGCACGCGAAAATCCAGGGTACATCCAGACCCGGTGTTTTCTTTTCCTCACTGATGGTTACAGAGGTGGAATTCATGCTCACCTTTCCACCGTTATCTACAACAGTCAGAGTGACCATGTATGTACCAGCCCTCTTGTAAGTGTGGGTCACAATCTTTCCCTCGGCTGTGCTGCCATCACCAAAATCCCAGATATAGCTTATTATTTCTCCATCCGGGTCATAGCTGGAGGAACCATCAAACGTGATTTCTTCATTTGCCTTCCCTTTGTATGGTCCACCGGGATCAGAGATGGGCGCCACATTGACCTCTTCTTCCATTACTATGGCATACGTCTTTGCAATGTTGCTGGTGCCGTTGTTGTCTATGACTGTTAAAGTTACCGTATAATTACCTGCTTTTGTGTATGTATGCGTCGGGTTTTCCGCGAGAATTTCTCCACTTCCGTCACCAAAATCCCATCTGTAGAATTTTATCTCTCCATCCGGGTCGTATGATTTTGAACCATCAAACTGTATGGGCATACCAACAAATCCCTGATAAGGTCCACCCGGGTCTGAGACCGGCTTATCATTTGTCGGAGGTATGGGTACAGTATTGAATACCCATATATCAGATACATTTTCCAGCTTCGAATCGTTGACCACAACATACCACGCCATCACCGTATCATACGGGAGATGAAGAGTGCAAGATGCTATCCCACCATTCGGTATATCGTGCCTCTCTGCAAGGAGGTAATTATCGCTTGCTCTGTAGAAATAGACAGATAGTTTATCACTATCCGGATCAGTAACCTTTACCTGAAGAACAGGGGATAGACCAACATTGGATTCCCCATCCTTGGGTGAGATAACTTCCGGCTTGTTTGGAGGTTTGAGGAAATTTCCGGTTGGGTATCTATCTGTACCGCCGCCCTGTATGTTGTAAGGATAATCTCCTATGCCATCATGATTTCTGTCCACATCGTTATAATCGTCCCAGTAGTTGCCCACCTCTCCATTGTCCCACATATTCTTCCCATTACCCTTTGCATGGTTGCTGTTTTTGAGAAACCTGTTTTTGTAAATCATGTTGTTTTCACAATCTGTGGAGCTCGCATCTATTGCATACAGCATGGAGTTTGTAAACAGATTATCAAGAATGGTATTGTTGTTTCCGTGCAGAACCAGAGCGATATCATTACCATCGAATGTGTTATTCCTTACGGTGCAGTCTATTCCGTTGAGATTCAATCCGGTGGGATTCTGGGAAAAGGTATTCCTGTAAATCGTGCTGTTGTCAACATTGTAAAGATTTATACCAGCAACATTGTTGTGTTTCATGGTATTGTTGGTTATGTTGAAACCGGTGCAGCTCTGAACGTAAATACCATACTGATTGTAAAGGAGAGTGTTTCCATAAACGATGCCATTCTGCGAGTTAAAGAACTTTATTCCCGCAACGGTACAGTTTGTTATGTTATTATTCGTGAAGGCATCATTTACGGATGATGTTACATAGATTCCCTTACCTCCTCTTATAACATTCTCACCTATGGTATCCCCATCAGAGGAATCTAGGTATATGGCCCAGATGTCACCTGTTACATTTATGAAATTTCCCTGAATGATAATATTATCAGATTTAACATAAACTGCGGCAACATAGCAGCCCTTTGCTGCTTTTATTGTAAAATCTTCGATTGTAACAAAATCCGCTATCACTTCTATTGTGTATCTGTGACTGTCGTTCTTCCATATAGTTGTGTTTTCTTTACTCAGACCCTGGAGAGTGATCTCCTTATCAATAAGAAGGGTTTCATTATAAATGCCCGGGAAGACGTATATCGAATCTCCATCCTCTGCATTGTCTATTGCCTGCTGTATGGATGTGTAAGGGTGTTCCACGCTACCGTCTCCATCGCTGTACGGGTAAGATACATCAACATAAATATCTCTTGCATGGCCTGACATCGCTATGAAAAGAACAAATAAACCGATTGCAAGACCAGATACCAAATATACCGCTCTTCTCACCACCATTCCGAATATCGTATGGGGAAATATATATTTATGAGTTTAGTTCTGGTGAAGAGGACATGAAAAAAGTGTGCGTAGGAGGAACCTTTGACAGGCTGCACAGAGGGCATAAGGTGCTGATAGAGAAAGCTTTTGAGATCGCTGGGAAAGAGGGGAAGGTTATAATAGGCCTGAGCGCCGGCGCACTCGCTGAAAAGAAAAAGAACTGCCTTGATTTCAACGAGAGAAAGAAGAATCTGGAGAATTTTCTCAAAGCCAGGGGCTTCAGTAATTATGAAATCTACCCGATCCATGATAAATATGGATTGACCCTAGTCGAGGATTTTGATGTGATAGTTGTTTCTGAGGAAACATTCGATGTTGCTGTGGAGATAAACAGAATGAGGAAAGAGAGGGGCATGACAGAGATGGAGATAGTGAAAATTCCCATGATAAAGGCTGAAGATGGCAGACCGATATCTTCTTCCAGAATAAAGAAAGGAGAGATCGATGAGGAGGGCAGATTGATCAGATGATTTCCATCCTGAGGTTGATAAACATTATATACAGATTGTGGTTAAGGAGTTTGGAAGGTGAAAAACATGGTATACGCGATATTTGAAATCAAGAAGGAGGATTCCAGAAAGATAGACGAAGTCCTGAAAGATGATCTGGTGAGCAGACAGAGTATAACAACCAGAGATGCATCATCCCTCGACATAGACAAGGATGTGGTTTATGTTAAGATTGAGGGTAGCGAAGAAGGTATAAAGAGAGCCGAGGAACTCTTCAAGGAATTCTCTGCAAAGAAACTCGACGAGAAAGAGGCGGAAGAAATCAACAAAAAGATGGAGGCGCAGGACGAGAGCGCAGCACTAGGTCTTGGAAATGTATTTGGCTGAAATCAGAGACTCCAGTACTTCTTCAGTATCTTTTTAAGCTCGTCTATCCTGTCCCTTGCATAAATCAATTCCTCCACTTTTTCTCTGTAATTGAACTCTTCACCATGCATTGCATATATCTCAGAGAGTACAAGTACACCGAGTTTGCTGAGATTGTATCCCCCCTCCAATGAGCATACAATTTTGGGCTGAACAGATCTGAGCTTTTCTATAATTCTGTAAAAACTCTCTGCCGATAACCTGAGACCTCCAAGCGCATCCTGATAGTGAGAATCGAAACCGGAGGATACTATGATTAAGTCCGGCTTGAACTGCTCAGCCACAGGTAGAAAAATTTCATCCATAGCATCCATGATGGTCTTATCTCCGGCACCCCTTGGTAAAGGCAGATTTATGGTGTACCCTTCTCCCCCATCTCTACCGACCTCATCGATGTCTCCGGTTCCGGGGTAATGTGGGGATAGATGAAACGATTGATACATCACTCTATCACTCTCATAGAAAATGTCCTGGGTTCCATTTCCGTGATGGACATCATGGTCAAAAATCAACACCTTCTTGTTTTCCTTTGATATGATGTGGGCTGCCAGGGCAACGTTGTTAATCAGGCAGAATCCCATCGACCTGTTTCTGGTTGCATGGTGTCCCGGAGGTCTAACCAGAGCAAAACCAGCATCGAATTCTCCAGATAACACCTCGGATGCCAGCATAACGACCCCGCCGGCTGCAAGCCTTGCTATCTCATAGGAGCCGGGACACACGTATGTATCCATATCCACCCATCCACCGGTTTCGCTTAATCTTTTTACATTCTCTACCATCTCTTTTGAGTGGATCTCCAGAATCTTCTCTTCATCCGCTGGCTCGGGAGAAACTATCTTTATCTTCTCGAAAATCTCGGACTTTTTCAGGTCACGCATTATGGATATTAACCTCTCGGAGTTTTCTGGATGGTTGAAGTTATCATGCTCCAGGAATTTATCCGAATAAACCACCGAAATCATGATGGAAAAATTGGTTTGATATATTTAAGTAGTTGTTATCTATTTTTGCTGGTAGATGGGGGATACTCTGTTAGGAATATCATCCGAGTATCTGTATATTCACGGTAAAAAACCAAAGTTAGTGGAAGATATACATTCCCCCCACTTTCTTGTATTCTCCAGAAACGAGACCATAGAAGCGGACAGAAAAAGATTGATAGATGCTTGGAAAAAATCTCAGGATACTCCTCTGAGACACATAAAGGATGTTGGTGAGATAGAAAGATTCAGAAGTTTCTGGGATTTTGGTAAGGAGATAAAAGCATTCAGGGTTTTTGTGGACAGATCATTTCTGGTTCCAGAGGTCAGCGATTACATCTTTTTCAATCTGAATCTCTACACCGCGGAGCACGATATTCCATATCATCAGAGGGTACTCATAGACCTGGCTGTTGAGGATAAAGCATGGATTCTCGACACCGAAGGGATAAAGAAAAAACTGAGGGTCCTCGTTTACGACATAGAAACAACAGAGTTTGAAGAGGGAAGAACTGATCTGCCGATAGATATCCTTGGATTTTCATCCTTTGACGTATCCATAGAATCCGAGAAGAATCTCGACAGGGAAGAGTTCAATTTTGAAATCAAGGACATACCTTCGAGCTGGAGAGATTGCGAGGTCATACAGTTTGTATCGAGAAACGAAGATGAGGAAATAGATAATCTCCTGAACTTCTGCAACATGGTGAGACAGCATGATATCATATCAGGTCACAACATTGTCGGTTTTGATAACAGACAGATACATGGCAGGGTAGAGAAAATTCTCAGAGAAAGAACAGACAGCCTGTCCAAAGAACAGATAGAGCTATTCAAAGAATTTCTGAATCAGTATTCAAGAAAAGACAGGTCCTTCCACTTCGGTGTGGGCTCAGAGATAATAAATCTCTACCCATCAACCTTTGATACCTATCTGGGAGTGAGGAAATTCTATCCATATCTCGATGATTTTGGATTAAAATCGGTAGCTCCCTTTCTGGGTGTGAAGATAGAGGGCAGAGTTTATCTCATGCCCAGCCAGATAAGAATAGATGATAGAACCCTCAAATACAACAAACAGGATGTTCAGGAGCAGGCAGGCGTTACCATAAGTCTTCTGGAGCAGGCATTACCGCTTGCCTTCACAACATGCATGCCCTTTGACATGCTCCTTGAGAGCGGAGCCGTTAACATGTGGGACCACATGGCAATGATAAGAGCCACAAAGATAAAGAAAATAATACCACCTCTCGCTAAAGCTTTACCTGTCGCCCAGAGTCTTTTGAAACTCTTTCCCAATGCTAAGAAGAAGGAAGATATATCAAAGGCGAGCAGAGAGAAGAGAAATCAGATATCAAAAGACCTTATCAGGATTGTAAAGTATGGCATCGAAATGCCTGACTGGGTTGAGTATCCTGAAGTTATATTCAACAAATCAGCCAAGGACAGAGAGGACATACTCAACTATCACATACCCGGAGGAATGACGATAAAGCCGGACAAGGATGCAAATTCTCATTTCATACCGTGGTACTATGTTATCGTCGCAGATGTTGGAGCTATGTATCCTACCATACTTAAGGCGCTGAACTTTGGTGCCGATGTTGTGAGGCTGGCGAGAAAGGATGAGATACCGGATTACTGGGTCTGGCTGAAGAAATTACCGAAGAGCTTTCTTGAGAGCAGGAAGATAATGTGGAAGGAAGTGGATTCCTCAGAATCATTTGCAGACTCAGGATACATGGTTGGCATAAGGATAGACAGCAACCCCGGTGTTGTGAACAGAGCAATGACGGGTATAATGAACGTGATAGCAAAGATAAAAGAGAATCTGAAGAAAGAGGAGGACCCTGAGAAGAAGAGAAGACTCAAGATGATATATCAGAGCCTCAAAGGCGCAAGAAACGCAGGAACTCATGGCATACTTTCAGCCCCAACAGTTTCTGGCAGACAGTTCAACATATGGGGCGCCGCCGCGATAACCACGAAGGGACAGGAAATACTTTTTGACACGCTGAAAAGATTGAAAGAGAAGGGAATAAGGATTGTTTACGGAGATACCGATGGTATATATATCGCCTGCTCCAGATCTATAGATAGTGTCCCGGAACTTGCAAAGGCACTCAATGTGGAGGTGAAAAAAGAAGAAGATCACTGGATAACATCACCAGAGATTGCCTACGATGCCATAAGAGAGTGTTCTGATATATGGAAGAAGAGATTAAGATATAAGGGCTTTGAACTCGAACCCGAAAAGCATGATGCCATGATA
>JAGGWT010000073.1 GCA_021163455.1 Thermoplasmata archaeon
CAGTGATATGACCAGAGCTGAAAATACTCTTTTCAGATTCTCCATTGTTCCATCTCTTTCATATTTTTACTGTCAAACCACCCGATGTTTCTCTTGGCATGAATGGCGCCAGCGCCGTCGCCAGATTCGAGAGATTCATGGATTGGAGTATAACCTTCCCCGGTCCCTTAAGAGTGGTCAGAAATAAACCTTCTCCGCCGAAAAATATCGTTTTTATGCCCTTCACACTCTCTATATCAAATGTAACTGTAGAATCCCATCCAACAACGCTCCCCGTATCAACTTTCAGAATCTGCCCATCCTTGAGGTCAAATTCAACGAAATCGCCGCAGGCATGTATGAACGCTATACCCTCACCGGAGAGTTTCTCGAGTATGAATCCTTCACCACCAAAGAATGCTGACCCCAACCTCCTCTGGAAAGCTATATCCATATCCACACTGTCTTCGGCACACAGAAAAGCATCCTTCTGGACTAGAAATTCTTTACCAGGTGACAGTTCTATGGGTTTTATCGTTCCGGGGGCATTTCCGGCAAAGGCGACGATTCCCGTACCACCTACAGATGAGAATTCTGTCATGAAGAAGCTCTCTCCAGCAAGTTTTCTTTTCAGACCTTTGAATAGACCTCCTCTGCTCTTTGCTTCCATGTGAATATTGCCACTCATGTAAACCATTGAACCCGCTTCAGCATATACCTTCTCACCTGACTCTATCTCCAAAGTAACAATCTGCAGATTATCTCCTGTTATCTTATATTTCATCCTATCACTACCCATGCATAATCTCATAGCGTAATAAACCTTTCCTGGCGGCAAGTGATACAGAAAATCGGTGAAAATAATGGAAATTACTGTACAAGAAGATGTTTAAAAACATTGAACAACATAAAAATCAATGAGGGTAATAGGGCTCGTCACAAGTCTGAAGGAGGCAAAGGAACTAGAGTACATCGCAAAGGTGAGAACCGTTGTGGAGAGGATTCAGCTTCTTGCAATGATTGGAAAAGCAAGAAAAAATGGTATCAGGAAATTCAGATTGTGACTCTTTTAGAATGCTTCTTTTAAGATTTATATACGTCTTTCTCTTTTAGTTCACCTCATGACCACACTTATAGTTTCCTCAACAGAGGATCCGGCCAGTACAAATATCAAAAAGTTTCTTCTGGAGTTTGGAGAATGGGATGAAACAGATGAGATGTTCTCACACAGTGTCTATGAAAGCAAAAAACTGGACTCCATAATCGTGACCATAGATGACAGGCATATAAGACATGAAAATATAGATAGAGAGGTCATGGAGAGTTTAAATGTGGATCTCCATCAACTCATTGTCGTATCGAGACACCGGAGCAAAACGGGAGAACCAACACTGACCACCCATCCTCTGGGAAATTTTGGAGAAGCCAGATTTGGAGGGAGGGACAGGACTTTTGTAAAATCCTCTCCCAGATTGATGACCGAACTTCTGAGGCTGTTGAAAAAACATGCGGAGCATGACAATCTGTATCATGATGTCTGCTTTGAGGTTACCCATCACGGGCCATATGTTGATATACCCGCTCTCTTTGTTGAGGTGGGAAGCACCGAAGAGGAGTGGAAGAATGAAACTCCAGCAAAAACCGTAGCCAGGGCTTTACTTGAACTTTTGTCCAGATATAGATCAGAGGAAGATTTCTCTCCAGATATACCGGTTCTGATAGGCGTCGGCGGCGGGCACTATGCGCCCAGATTCACAGAACTCGCCTTTCAGAAAAAGGTTGCATTTGGACATATGATACCGAACTATCAGATTGAAAGTAATCTGGTTGATGAGGAAATTATCAGAAAATGCATAGAGGCAACACCGGACTTTAAGGGGGTTTACATTCACAGAAAAGGTCTCAAGAAGCAACAGGTAAGATATTTTGAGGGGTTATTTGAGGATATGGGAATAAGGATTTTCAGGTCCGCTGATCTATCTCCATTATCTTAGATCTGGCAAGTATGTGAGCATGTCTAATTGGCTCTGGTAATCTGTACCTGAGAAAATGTTTTACTATTTTCAAAGCCGTCTCTGTCGATACTCTGTGACCGGGTGAAACAAAAATTGGCTTTTTTGAGTGGTGAAGCGCATATCCAGAAAGCGACCCGTTTATTGTTATGATACCATTCTTCTCTTCTCCACAGAGCAGACCCTTTGCAACCCCTATGGTTGGTATATTCATCACTACTCCAAGGTGAGATGCTATACCTATACCAAATGGGTGCAGTATACCATTGCCATCAACCATCACCATATCTGGTTTCTGTCCCAGTTTTTCTATGATTTTCGTTATAATGGGTATCTCTCTGTATGCGAGGTAAGTCGGAATGTAAGGAAAATCCACTCTCTCTATCAACCATTTCTGTTCTACAACATTCAAATTTTTATCCATAACCACGCAGGCGGCGCATGCAAGTCTTTTATTCTCTCTAGAATATGCAACGTCAACCCCCGCTACAAACTCATCTTTTTCAAAGGAATCATCAATTACAATTCTTCTGCTCAATCTTATCTGCTCCTCTCTCAGGGATTTCAGGGGATATCTCGTAAAGAAGTCATCAAAAAATACCTGCTCAAAATTTTTTATCCTGCCATTTACGACTTCTATTCCGTCTTCTTTGAGTCTCCTTATCTTTTCATCTACTCCCATAGAGAATCCACCCACCGTTCCATCAGAGTTCACAATGCGGTAGCAGGGTGTAAATTCGGGGTCTGGATTGATGTTCATGGCAACTCCTACAGCCCGGGATGCTCGAATATCACCGAGAGCCCTCGCAACAGCACCGTACGTTGAAACTTTACCCCTTGGAACCTGCCTGACGATTCTGTAAATTTCTTCGAACAGGTCCATCTTCACAGAATCATATTAAAACCCTTTTACATTCAAAAAACTGATGGATTTCATAAAATTCCTGGGCACCGCCGGCGCGAGATTCGTGATGATAAACCAGCTGAGATCATCCGCGGGTATATGGGTATCTCTAAATGGGACAAATATCCTGATAGACCCCGGACCGGGAACGCTGATAAGATGTCTATCGAGTAAGCCCAAACTCAATCCAAGGCAACTGGATGCTATAATCCTGACCCACAGGCATATCGACCACTCCAATGATGTAAATCTCATGATCGAAGCCATGACAAATGGGGGTTTTAACAGAAGAGGTAAGGTTTTTGCTCCGAGAGATGCGCTTGAAGGAGAACCTGTGATATTCAGTTATGCGAGAGAGGAAGTTGAGGAGGTTGAAGTGCTCGAGGAGGGAAAAAGATATACTATTAAAAACATGGAATTTGATACTCCTGTGAGGCATGTTCACGGTGTGGAAACATATGGACTTAATTTATATGGTGATGGTGTAACCATCTCTCTGATATCCGATACCAGATACTTTGAGGGTATAGAGAAACATTACAGGGGCGATATTCTCATACTGAATGTGGTGAGAATGGAGCCGCGGGAGGATATACTGCATCTCTCCCTCAGAGATGCAGAGAAAATCATAGAAACGAATCGACCTAAACTCGCTATTCTAACTCATTTCGGCATGGGGATACTGAGAGCAAAGCCATGGAAACTTGCTGAGGAGATGTCAAAAAGATTAAACCTTAACGTTATTGCAGCCAACGATGGAATGATGGTGGATGTTGAGAAATACAAAACAAAATGATATCAAACTCTTTCCATACAGACCGAGAAGGTATCAAAGAGAAATAGTCAGAACTATAAGAGAATGTCTTGAAGAGAGGATACCCCTCGTTCTGGAATCGGGTACGGGGTCAGGAAAAACTGTGTGCGCGGTTTCTCAGTGTCTCGATTTTTCCATAAATAACGATAAGAAAATCCTTTATATAACACGAACAAACGCCCAGCAGAGGCAGGTTATAACGGAAGTGAGGAAGATAAGAGAGGTTTTTCCAGATAACAGAGAAAATATATTTGCTGTTGGTGTGCAGGGCAGAGCGCATACCTGTTTGCTTGCGAGAGATGACCCCGAGTTGAGCAAAGGTTCTGCGGAGGAACTTGCAAGATTCTGCTCGGAGATGAAAAAGGGAAAAAGGAAGAAAAAGTGCCGCTACTTTGAAAGACTCGGTGAAAACCCTGATTTGCTTGAGGATATAAAGGAGTGGGTAAGAGAAAAACTTCCCACGGTAGAAGAGATTGTCGAAAGATGCCGTGAGCTGAAAGTGTGCCCCTACGAGATAAACAGAATGATGATACCTTACGCGAACCTCGTTGTCGCTCCATACATCTATGTCTTTGATGACAATCTCAGAAATTTGATGATGGACCTTATGGGGAAGGGAGAAGAGGATATAATACTGGTTGTAGATGAAGCCCATAATCTGCCAGAATATCTGAGAAGTTTACTTTCCACATATCTGAGTGTATATGCTACAAATCAATGCCTCAGCGAGAGTGAGAGGTATGGAGACCCATTTATCTTTAAAAATCTGAAA
>JAGGWT010000001.1 GCA_021163455.1 Thermoplasmata archaeon
AGCAGATAAGAGCCGTGATATCAGAATATCCGATTGATGAGAATAAGATTCTCTCCAGATGTTCTGTTTGCAATAATATCTTGGCTAAGATAGATAAAGAGAAGGTTAAAGGTAAGGTGCCGGATAGAGTCTATAACAGACATGATGAGTTCTGGTACTGTGAGAATTGCGGTAGAATATACTGGAAAGGAACCCACTGGGATAACATGAAATCAAGGATAGAGAAGGTGAGTAGCAATGGGAAAACAGAATGATAATGCCTGTTCGATTTGACTTGCAATTCACTCCAGCATCTTCACCATCTGGGCATGAGGGACTCCCTGGATATAGAGCACACATCTGGGATTCACATACCCCATCTTTATTGCACACTCAACTGTTCTTTTTCCAACGAGATTTGCAATAGTGGCTTCTTTCAGATAGGCAGCGAATGTTTTTTCATCGACGATTCTTCCACCATAAAAGGTCTTTTTGACGTGTAACCTGAATTTTCCTTCTTTTAATCTCTTGCCGAGTAGCTCCTCGTCGCATGCTCCTATGAGGATATCCTCACCTTTCTTGTAAATCTTGATACTGATTCCCATTCTTTCAACCTTTGCCTAATGATAACTTTTGTCAATATTTATTAATATTGATTTCGGATTTTTTGAGTGAGTCACTTACCGAATTTTTCCTCAAGATATCTTATAAAGATTCTCGGATTCAAACCCTCGCCACAGCATATCTTCATTATCTCTTCAGATGTGTACATTCTGCCATATCTGTGGATATTTGTGTTGAGCCACTTTTTGATTTCTTCAAAGTTTCCACTCTCCACCATCGAATCCATCTCCCTGAGATCCCTTCTCATCGAGTATAATTGCTGGGCAGAATATATATTTCCAATCGTGTAGCTTGGAAAATATCCAAAATCTCCGGTGCTCCAGTGCATGTCCTGCAGAATTCCCTCTCTATCGGTTTTTGGACGGACTCCTATGAGTTCCTCCATCTTTTCATTCCATAAGTCGGGCAACTCCTTTGCTTCTATTTTTCCCTCGATTAGATTCGTCTCCAGCTCAAATCTCAGGATTATATGTAGATTGTAACTGATTTCATCCGCATCGGTTCTTATCATCGACCTTTTCACTGTATTGACACACCTGTAAACGTCCTCCATATCCAGATTGATTCGGGATTCTACTTTTCTGAGAATAGGGTAGAAGAATTTCCAGAAATTGTAACTCCTACCAATCACGTTTTCCCAGAATCTTGATTGAGATTCGTGTAAGCCCAGGGATGGAGCATCGGATATAACGGTGTATCTGAATTTACCCTTTGGGAGGTTTAACTCATATATAGCATGTCCTGCTTCATGTAAAGTTGAGAAAAGAGACGATAATGGATTTTTCCTGGAGAATCTCGTGGTTATCCTGACATCGAACGTCGATAATCTGGTTGTGAAAGGATGCTCCGAGATATCGATTCTGAAACTATCCCTCCCTAAACCGAGATATTTGAGTATGATTTTGCACAATTTTTCCTGAGATCTTACACTGAGATGTATCTCTGTATCTTCTTCGCTTTCAAATCTATCCAGAAGTTTTGATAATCTACTCCTTAGATAATCGAAGGCGTTTTTTAACATTTCATAAGTCATTCCTTCCTCGTAATCATCCAAGAGGTTGTTGTAGATATGTCCTTTCAGACCAATATAATCGCAGTATTCTCTTTTCAGTTCTACCAGTTTTTCCAGATATGGAAGAAAAATATCAAACCTCGATCTCTTCTTTGCAACTTCCCAGGCGGAATAGGAGAGCGCCTCCGCCCTGCTCAACCTCTCTATGAAATCTGCGGGAATCTTTCTCGCCTTTTCAGCATCTTTCTTCAACCTTTCAACTATGATTCTGTCCTTCTGAGAGAGCCTTTCTATATTCTCTTTATCTGAGAGGAAGGTCACGCTTTTCCAGACTTCATCCGAGAGCAGTATCTCGTGCGCTCTTTTGGATAGAAGAGAGAGCTGTTTGGATCTATCGGTGAGGGCTTTCCTTGGCATATATGTCTTCTGGTCCCAATCCAGGAGAGATATCACTCCTCCAATGAGGAAAAGTTCCCTCTGTTTATCAGATATGATTTTCAGGGCATCCTTTATTTTCAAGTTTCTACCTCCTCACGACTTTTTGCAATATATATATCATATGGTTTCGGCACAACTTTCAAATAGCATTCCGTCTATTTCAGAGTATGCCATTGAGAGACACAAGAGAAGGTATAATCTTAATAGTGGATATCATCATGTTTGTTATCGCTGTGATATCGATAATTCTGATGTCATTGAACTTCTACAGAGCCGGCTTCTACTTTGGAAATGGAAGTGTTGGATTTGCACAGACATATCTGATGTATGCTGGGGCATGCATAGCGCCCCTCTCAGCATCAATGACATGGATATTCGTAAGGTTTTTTAAGAATTGGAACAAAAAAACTTTGTAGTCCGGCGAAAGGCGCAGGATAGGCTGGGGGGTTAGGGGTCCCCTGCAACCGGAAATCCCCTATACGCCGGAGCCGAAAGCCGGAGGGCGGCACACTGGTGTAAGGGACGATCCACCCATCAACGATGAGACCTCGTCCCCAGGGATTGGGGGTGGCGGTAGCATGTTGTCGGAGGGCAACATGCCCGCCTTTGCCGCGAAAACCGGGTCAGGCCCGGAAGGGAGCAGCCTCATCGCGGACCGCCGATGCTCTGGGGGTAAACGGGGTTAAGAAGGTGGGTGGGCTAAATCGCTCCTATGCCAGCGTGTCCACCTCCGGTTCTCCTGCGCCCGCTAAAGATTTTTGTGAGCATTTATGAGAATGTCCTCTGTAAATTTTTATATACCTGCTTTTCTTTATTATAGAATAGTGGGCTCGTAGATCAGCGGTAGATCGCCCCCTTGGCATGGGGGAGGCCTGGGGTTCGAATCCCCACGAGTCCATCTTGCCCAAATTTTTAAAGAAACAACAATCGCTAAATACGCTTCTCCGGATGTTCTTGTTGAGATATGC
>JAGGWT010000101.1 GCA_021163455.1 Thermoplasmata archaeon
AAGGTTGAGAAAAAGAAAAAACTCAGGATACCACGTGATGCTATTTTCAGCAAAGAAGTTTACAAGATGGCACTGACTCAGGACCAGATAGATTTCATAAAACTCGTTGAAAATTTGATCGAAAAACCCGATCCAATAACCACCATTGTTCTGAAAGCCCATAGGGGCAGAGGAAAATCGAGCGCAATAGGAATATCTCTTCCACCCCTCATTGAAAATCTCCTGGAATTCAAGAGATCCATCAGAGTCATAGTTACGGCACCGGAGCTTGAAAACGTGCAGGAGATATTCAGATTCTCCAAGGAGTTACTGATCAAGATGGGATACGAGATAAGAGAAAGAAAGCGGGAAAACCTGACCTTCTGGATAGGTTCTGATAACATCACCATAGAGTATATGAAACCGGCGGATGCGATAGAGAGATATGCAGACATAATAGTTGTGGATGAGACAGCATCCATACCTCCAAACATTCTGCTCTCATTCCTCGACAGAACCAACAGAATAATTTACTCCTCGACAGTCCATGGCTACGAGGGCGCCGGGCGCAGTTTCTCCGTCAGATTTCTTCAGAGATTGAAAAGGAAGAGAGTAAACATATACGAGTTTGAGATGGTAGAACCGATAAGATACAGCATAAATGACCCCATAGAGAAATGGGCTTTTGATACACTGCTTCTTGATGCGGAGGCGCCGGAGATTAATGTTGAGGATATTGAAAAACTCGAATATGAAAGACCGAGTATAGAAGATTTGCTCAGAGACGAGAATAAACTCAGAGAGTATTTTGGGATACTCATACTGGCACACTACAAGAATAATCCAAATGACTTTGCTATACTGTGTGATGCCCCGAACCATTTTCCGAGAGTCATGACCTATGAAGGAAAGACAGTTTGCTCCATACAGCTCGCCTATGAGGGGAACATGGGAGACAGAGATTGCGAAGAAGTTTTCTATGGTGGAGAAATGATTATGGGAAACGTGATTCCTCAACTTATGATAAGGCATTACAGAGACATGAAATACGGGAAATACAGAGGGATAAGGGTTGTCAGGATAGCCGTTCATCCAGATAACTTTGATAAGGGTATAGGAAGCAAAGCCCTTGAAAATATAATCGAGGATGCCAGCAGAGAAGGGCTGGATTACATAGGAGCAACCTTCGGTGCAACAAAGAGATTGTTACACTTCTGGATGAAGAACGGTTTTCTCCCCATTCATATATCAACAAGCAGAAACGATGTCAGCGGAGAATTCTCGGTTACAGTTATAAAACCCCTCAGCAAGGAATTTGAAAAGGAAATGAGAGTCATAAGAAAGAGATTTATGACGAGATTCATGTACTGGCTTTTTGAATCCCTGAGAGACCTCAACACAAGGGTGGCGCTCGCCATACTGGATTCATATGAGGGTGATGATATAGATCTTGGATTGAATGATGAGGAACTCAACAGGGTGATGGCATATATATGGAACGCCGGTCTGACCTACAGAACAGTAAAAGATTGTCTCTACAAGATGAGTTACAATTTCTTCCTGAGTAACAAAAAGAATGTTTTAAGTAGAAGTGAAAGATTGCTACTGCTCGCCAAAAACATACAGTGTAAAAGCTGGGATAGAACCGCAGAAATACTCGATATGGATAAAGAGAGATGTAAGGTGTTGATGAAGAGAGCAATAGAGAGATTGGTCTTTGAATTCTATGGTGGTAAAGATGAAGTGTCTGAATTTCAAGAAAAAGTTCAAAGATTCTCTGCTAAAGGGGAGGAAGATATCAACACTTAGGATGGGGGTAAAGGACTACAAAGTTGGAGAGACGGTTAAAGTTGTTGCTGGAGATGAGGAAATAGGATTTGCCAGGATAGAGAGCGTAAAACTGGTCAGATGGAAGGATATAAAGGATGAAGATGTGATCATCGAAGGAATGAAGAGAAAAAAGGACCTTAAAAGAGAGCTGAACAGAATCTATGGCAAATTTGATGAGGACAGCCTTTTCACCCAGGTAATCTTCCACATGATAAAGAAAAAGAGGTAGATGAGAGACACGACTGTTCGATTATCTGTTTTCATACTCCGCGCCCGCCGCCGCGAGAAGTTCTTTTAATCTTTTCAGATAATCTTCTGGTTTTGCTTCCAGTAATTTCCTGGCATACTCTTTGAGAAATTCTCCGAACTCTATCTCTTCCTTTCTGTACTGCCACTTCCTTTCCTCTCCCTTTCCAAGAGCGAGTAGAAATGCATACGCTATCGACCTTTCTCTTGTATTCTGTGGAACCTTGGAAAGTTTTGTGAGGATTCTATCCCTACCGTGCAGTATATATTCTTTGACAATATCGTCAACGAATCTTGCGATTGGTGAGACATTCTCAACAGCAGGATATCTGGATATTCTATCCGATTTTTCCATAATTTCCGCGATTTCTCTCAGCTGTTTGATGGGTGGCTCTCCAGGGTTAAACACAGCAGCGGACAGTTTCTCATCACCTGAAAGCTCCACAAGTATTTTCTCTCCAAACCTTTTCCAGTATATTTTCAGTATTGCATTCGGAGAAGCATCATCTAGAAAAACAGGCTCATTGAGCAGGGAAAACAGTATTCTAAGTCCTTTCTTTTCGATTTCATCTCCACCCACATGTTCCAGAAAACTGTCCGCATCTTTGAAGACCTTTCCTTTCCAGTATATCAGAAAAACC
>JAGGWT010000131.1 GCA_021163455.1 Thermoplasmata archaeon
TCGATTGTAGAGTTCTCTGGATCATAGCTTCCGCTTGCATTGAATGTTATCACGGTTCCGGCTATTCCGTAGTATGGTCCACCTGGATCAGCTACTGGTGGATTGTTTGGCGGTGTTTCTTCAGCAGACTCTCCAGTACTTGCTCCACCACCGGTTGTTCCTCCAGTAGCTCCTCCACCGGTGGTACCTCCGGTACCGCCTCCACCTGTTCCACCACCGGTACCTCCTCCACCGGATGATGGTTTGCTCTTTGTGGTGAAGGTCCATACATCGCTTTCATTCTTTGCTCCGTGTTCGTCCCATGCAACTATCTTCCAGTAGTAGGTTGTTGAGTACTGGAGATTACCTAGATGATAGGTCGTTGCTGACTGGTTGCTCGATACCTTTGGTGGATTGCTGCTGGTGCCAAAGTAAATGTCATAGGTAAGAGAATCTCCATCTGGGTCACTGCACTGCCATGAGAGCGTTATATCGATCTCCACATCTGTTGTCCCATCTGCTGGAGATGGATTTGATGGTTTGTCTGGTGGGTGGTTTTCTGGAGATACTATAAAGGTCCCATTATCAAGAGCCATGTTTCCGAGACGATCAAATGCTCTTATCTCCAGATAGCACATGGTGTACTCGCTGAAGGTAATGTTTCCAGTGTAGTTCATCCACTCTGTCCAGTTGCCAAGGAACCATATTCTGTACTGTATTGTAACTTCTCCACATGAGGAGCATCCCTGGTCGTATGCTGTCACGTTGATTTGCGTCTCGGTTGTTACCCACCATGTTCCATTATCATCTTGCATGCTTGGTTCTCCAACTGTTTTGTTTATGACCGGTGGAATATTGTCAACATATACAGTCTCGTTATCATAAACCATGTTTCCAAGGTCATCATACATTGTAACATTGAGGTAGTGGACGCAGTCGCCTTCCAGATATATGGTCAGGTTCATTGGGCTGTCTGACTGGTTGTACCAGGTGTAACTCCACTCTCCGTTGTACCAGATTCCTACTCTCACATGTAATGAGCCGACTATGCATGGCTCCGTTCCACCATCAGTTATGTTGAAGTATATGGGTGTCTCGCTTGTGATGAATGTGTTTCCGCACTTCACATACTTTGGTTCGCCAATTTCTTTGGTGAATTTCGGTGGTGTGTTATCTACATATACGGTTTCGTTGTGATATGCTGTGTTGCCAAGGTCATCTACTGCTGTTATGTTGATCCAGTGCTTACATTCTTCCGGAATGGTAAAGTTGATTGATGCTGTTCTGGAATCAACATAGTCTTCATAATACGTCCACTCTCCTGTATCAAAGGAATAAATTGAAACGTTGAGATAGACAGAACCAACTATACATGGTTCTGTTCCAGCATCTGTTGCGTTTACCCAGATCTTGGTATCGCCGGTGATGAATATGTCGTCACCCTTCTCGTAGTATGGTCCGCTGAATTCCTTGGAGATGTCTGGTGGTGTGTTGTCAACGTAGAATGTCTCGTTGTCCCATGCTGTGTTACCAAGACAATCCTTAGCTACAATCTGGAGAGTGTGGTTGCACTCCTCGGAGAATTTGAGAGTGTATGGCAGTTCTGTTGTTATATCTGTCCAAGAACTCCATGTACCATTGCAGTATATGCGGTATGAAACTTTCTCTAAATCTGAGTTGCTGTAACCTTGTTCCCTTGCATTTATGGTTATATTCGTGGATGATGTGATCCAGTAATCCGGATAACCATCACCCTGAACATGTGGATATCCCACCGTTTTTATAATCTGTGGAGGCGTATCATCAACATACACTGTAACATTTTTCACCTCTTCCTTATGCCCTCCACTATCCTCGGAGTAGAACTCCAGATAATGCAAACCATCTCCAGATAGTGTAAAATTACCTGTATAAAGTTTAAAGTTACCGGTATCATCTACTCCGCTACCCGGAGTTGGGTCCCACGAGCCACTATACCATACACGATAGTATGTTGCATTTACTATCCAGCAACAAGGACAGGTTGTTGCTGCAGCAAGATTGATTTTTGTTGAACCGCCGATGAGGGGATAGCCATTCTCGGTGGAAACCGGACCATCAAAGGAAATGTTGGTTACTATCCGCTCCCATGGTCTGTAATACACATAGGCAGTTACCCTATCACCAGTACCCTCCATATTGTTGTACGGTGGTGGTGCTGAATCTGTATCATGGTCATCGTATGGTCCAGAACTTGAACCCCACCAGTTGTATTTTGCATCCACCGGCTCCGCCAGGGGACAGGATGGAACCTTTATACCATATTTCTCATTTTCAAAGATGTCATTACAATGTATGGTGTTGTTTTTGAAGATTTTTATACCAATCTCATTATGGTGTATACTATTCCACATGATGATGTTGTCTCGCGCGGTATTCAGCAGTATCCCAATATCCGCATCATACACCTCATTGGATGTTATGCTATTGTTGTCGGCTCCTCCCGATAAGAATATACCCTTTTCGCAATCATAAATCACATTGTTTCTGATGATACTCGATGTTACATCACCAACTAATGCGATAGCGCAACCTTTGGGGCAGTATGCAGGCGGCGTCCATCCAAAAATACCCTTGATATCGTATATGGTACAGTTGGATATTGTGATATTGGATATTGGTAATCCAAAGAGTCTGTGAACTAATACACCTATACTGCTGTCGTGGATGATGAAGTTATCTAAAATAACATCGCTGCTTTTAACATGAACAGCAACCATATTGGGTGTCTTACACAGACTTCCATCTATAATCGGTTTGTTGCTTGCATTGCCTACGATACGCACGGCTTTATAGATTATTATACGTGAGTAGTCTGTTGTCTCGTTTTTATTTACCCTTATTGTATTACCATCATGTGCAGCTATTATTGCTCTCTGGATAGCATCTGGGCCATAGAATGAGAGCTCTGTATCTTCATCCCACACACCATCGTTATCGAGATCAATAAATACATCAGGTTGCCCAGACGGGACAGTGATGCCCGGAGAAATTGCGAGCGATACCGTGCTTGCTATACCCATCATCACTAAAAAAACTATAGCCCCATCCATAGCTATAGACCTGTAGAGCTTCCAAACGTGATTTATCGCCTTTATCATAATTCCTTTCCCTCACCATTGTGATGGTGGATGAAAAGTTGGTTTACACTGCTTTTAAATATTGTTGTACACTTATTATAAAATAGTTGCAATACACAAAATCAGCTTGCACTCTATGATGATTCTCTCTCGGCTATCAGAGCTCTATCCTCCATCCTGAACAGATGGATTTTTTTCTCTCCCATCAAGTCTCTTTCTATTTCGTTTCTGAGGGACCAGTATTCCTTGGGATCTATATCTATCCTGAGTGTGACCTTACCGACGTCAAGTTTCTTTAAAGTTGATTTTATACTCTGTACATCAAATTTACATGTTGCGAGGATATTGTATCTCCTCAGAAATGCAGATTCATACACCTCATCGGATGTGAGGAGGGTTCTTCTTCTACTCACCATAAGAGTGTGCCCATCGAATTCGAGTTTTCCCATGAGATTTTCCAGAAGTTCGGCTTTATGAAGAGTGGGGTCAACCTCATACAGGTATAACAAAGGTCTGGTTTCCTTTTTTATTTCAACCCTTTTATCTCTGTCTGTGACTTTCTCCTCACTTGGTATCGATATAGCGGATGTGTCACAGGATTTCAGATCTCCCATATAAAGAGCCAATCTGTTTAGCCTGAAGTTAAGAGAGGTGTACTCCTTTTCCCCATCCAATATTATATTCTCCTTTGATATCTGGGGAGGGAGTTCAAAAGCTATTCTGTTGGTTATTCTACTGTATATTTCATATATCTTTATTGGTGAAGGATTCAGCGTATCGAGATATCTGACCGGTTCCTCTGGTCTTCGTGATGGGTCTGAAAAAACAACATCTGCTTTTATACTCTCAGCTACATCTTTGCTGGTGGCATCGCCATTTATGAATTCTATGTTATCCAGTCCAAAGACCTCCGCATTGAACTGGGCGAGTTTTAATCTAACAGGGTCCTTTTCAACCGCAATAACTCTTTCACTTTCCATGGCAAAATAGATAGCTTGAATGCCAACTCCACAGCTCACATCAGCTATTGTTTCATATCTCAATCTTTTTGCTCTGTACATAGCTACCTCTGGTGGTGTCGAATAGCGAAGACCATCTTCATCAAAAAACAGTTTTTCAGCCAGTTTACCAAATTTCCGTTTCCCTCTTATCCTGCATTTTGCGATTTCAAATAATTTTTCCTTGCTGAATATGTCAATGTCATCTAGCATCTCAGAGATGATCATGCCTCTGCTGTAGCCTCTCCTTATAAGTCTGACGATTCTGTTTATGATTCTGTCCATTTCCCTGTATTTCACAATCTCAAAAGGAATGAAACCGTATTTATAGTTATTTGATTAAAAAGCCGGCGGAGGGATTCGAACCCCCGACCTGGTGATTACAAGTCACCCGCTCTACCAGCTGAGCTACGCCGGCTTTCTATTAACAATGATATCAAAACAGGTATAAAATTCTCTCGGTGCGTACGTCTTTATTTTGTTTATACCCACCACATCTATGCAGTTGTTTGAAACTTTTTTCAGATATTCTATATGGTTCTCAATATCAGATTCTCTAACAATGGCATAGTAATGTATGTATGTTCCCTTTTTTGATACGGTAAGGGCATCTGGAAGGAACTCTCTTGCACCAAATGGCAAATTCATGATAATCCTGTCAGCCCTTACACCCTTCTCTGCAAGTTCCTGAACTATTTTGCTGGAATCCCCCTCCATGATCTCTATCTTATGAAGCAATTTGTTTCTCTTAACATTTTCCACTGCAAGTTTAACTGCCTCCTTGTTAATATCTATAGCATAAACTACCTTTGGATTTGCATATTTTGCTATCATTAGAGAGAATGGGGCGCAGCCGGCGAACATGTCTATAACAATCTCACCATCTCTCACGAGTTTCGCGATCCTGTATCTTTCTCTTGATAATCTGGGGGAAAAGAAGACCTTTGCTATATCCACTTCCATCTCGATACCATATTCCCTGTACAAGGTTCTTGTTTTTCTCTCGCCCGCCAGAAATTCTAGTTTTCTCGTTCTCAGTTCCCCGCTGACGGGTTCTGCATGATAAACCGCTCTGATATTTTTGTGCGCCTTTAGCAGCGCCTTTCCTATCTCTTCTCTGTACTTCTTCAGCTCCTGCGGTATCTTTATCAGAGCAATATCCCCTATCATATCATACGATGTAGGAAGGAGTTTTTTCAGTTCTTCATCCGGTATTTCAACGACGTCTTTGTACGTATTGATTCTTTCTTCCTTTGGTCTGAATTCATCCTCAAACAGTTCAAAACCTTCCACCTCTCTGGTAACTGGAAGTATAAGAAAGTTATCTTCTCTCTTTGGGTACAGGTCTTCTCTTAGTATACCTTCTCTTTTCAACTTCCTTCGGGTCTCTTCTCCCCTGTGCAAAGGAACTCTAATGGCAGCGGATTTCATCTCTCCTGAGAAGGTGTATCAGTTAAAAAAATTATTTTGGGGTTGTGGAAGTCCCGCCTCCCGGATTTGAACCGGGGACCTGTCGGTTTCCTGCCCAGAGCGTGGGGTCTACAGCCGACCGCTCTGGCCAGACTGAGCTAAGGCGGGCAATCATAAATAGTAATTTCTGGTATTTTAATCTTATCGAAGTAAACAGATAGAGCCTGGATCAAACATTTTGTATTACATTCTTTTTGACCTCTTCCTCCATAAAAGAGAGTTGTGTGAAATTTTTTGAGATAGTTCCATAACTGATTTCATCATTTGCTATATTCCTAATAAAAACTAGAAAATGAATGCAGATTTTCAATCCGAGAGTTAACAGTATACCGCAACTCTAAGGAAAAAATTTTATAGTACAAATCGTTTTTCCATTTGGTGAGGAGAAAATGGCTGTACCCATAGTAGAGGCATTTTGGAGGCCACAGGAGGCTATAGAGGAAGTTAAGAAGGAGGGGAGTCTGTCTACACCAATAATTTATCTGGTGATAGCAGGGATATTGACGGCGATATCCTTAGCCATTCTCAGTTACAGTGTAGGAGGAACAATATCCTCAGAGACAAAATTAGCTCAATTACTTTCCAATCCGGGAATAGCT
The DNA here is from genome assembly GCA_021163455.1 of Thermoplasmata archaeon. Classification (GTDB taxonomy): domain Archaea; phylum Thermoplasmatota; class E2; order DHVEG-1; family B18-G2; genus B18-G2. The sequence goes on from JAGGWT010000131.1 coordinate 6,166, forward strand.
GCAGCAGGAGGATTTCTGATAGTCTTTGTCGGCGGATTGCTCGGAGGTCTCTACTATATGCTAGTGATGGGTGCATTGAAAACCAAATCAGACTACTTTGCCGGCGTCGCAGCCTTAGCCCACACTGCGATGCCCGCGTCTCTTGGCTTGCTGATACTCTCCATACTCAGCCTGATACCAGCGGTAGGAGTGATTATTGGTGCAATAATAGCACTTATATTCTTTGCTCTCTCAGCAGGAACGTTATACAACGCGACAAGAGAATTCTTCGAGACAGATATGGTAACAGCGTTGGTTGGAGTGTCAGCATTTGGACTGGCTCTGGGCGTGATAATAGCTCTATCAGCGATTTCTGGAATACCATATCTGCCGAAACCATCTACTTCCTAGAGTAAAAACAACAACTTTACACCTTTTCTATTTTTAAAAAACCAACCGATTTTTTGTTTTTTTTTTGTTGGTGGGAGGTGGGGCTATCAGATGATATTTTATTCTTTATTAACCCGCAGATTACCAGCATATAGAAAGCTATTTTAATTAAATCGGTTTTCTTAATAAAGGTGAGGAGATGACGGAGATAGGGTTTGGAGAGAGGGTAAAGGGTTTTTTGCTGAGTCCAGTGGAAACATTTCAGAAAGTTAAGGATGAAGATCTCGGTCCACTAATGAAATACTTTGTGGTACTGACCTTGATATTCTCCATACTGATGGCAGTGATCATGATAGGACTATCATCCGCAATGCTCTCCATACTTCCAGTAAAACTTCCATTTATGGCGGGCACGGCGGCAGGCGGATTGGCTGCAGTGGTGACATTCATAACTCTGCTGATTTCATTACTCATAGGTCTGTTCATCGTTGCAGCGATAGTGCACATATTCGTTTATCTGCTGGGTGGTAGAAAGGGATACACGCAAACCGTAAAAGCTATGGGTTATGGAATGACACCTTCGTTGCTGCTTGGCTGGATACCGTTTCTGAATATCATAGTCGGTATATGGGCACTTATTGTCGAGATAATCGGTATAAGAGAACTGCAAGAGATGTCCACTGGAAAAGCAGTTCTTGCAGTGATATTGCCTGGGATAATCATAGGAATAATTGTGGGCATCGCAATGTGGCTAGCGGGACCAGAAATACCGAGTTATCCAACTCCGTAAGTAAATTCTCCCTTCTCTTCTATTTTTAGCAATCTGTTGTATTTTGATACCCTTTCTCCTCTGGCTGGTGCTCCCGTTTTTATCTGTCCACAGTTTATAGCCACTGCCAGATCTGCAATAAAATCATCACACGTCTCTCCAGATCTGTGGGATACCATCACTCTGTATCCATTATCAAAAGCCAGTCTGGCAGCGTCTACAGCTTCGCTTACGGTACCTATCTGGTTCACTTTCAGGAGTAGAGCATTACATGCTCCAACCTCTATTCCTTTTTTCAATCTGTTTATGTTGGTCACAAAGATATCGTCTCCCACTATCTGAATCTTGCTTCCAAATTTTCTGGTAAACTCTACAAATCCATCCCAGTCATCTTCAGCAAATGGGTCCTCGGCAGATACTATATCGTAGGTGTCTATCAATTCCCCATAAAAATCGATAAGCTCTCCGGATGATAGCTTTCTACCGCCTATGTGATAAAATTCTCCGTCGAAGAATTCGCTAGCAGCAGAATCGAAGGCGAGTTTTACATTATCCTGATAACCCATTTCTTCTATAGCTTCGACAATCAGCTCAAAAGCCTCCCTTGTTTCTTTAAGAGGAGGTGCATATCCACCCTCGTCTCCAACATTGATGGAGGATTTTCCATATTTGGATTGGATTTTTTTCTTCAAAATATGGTATACCTCTACTCCATATCTCAGTGCCTCGGAAAAACTCTCAGCATTGGTTGGCATTATCATATGTTCCTGTATATCGAGGTCATTACCAGCATGTTTGCCACCGTTTATCACATTCATCGCAGGAACAGGAAGTTTCCTCGGGTTGAAGTTGAATACCTCTGCCAGATGCTCGTACAGTTCTTTACTCTTGCAAAGGGATGCAAGTTTTGAGCAAGCCATGGAGCATGCCACTATTGCGTTTGCCCCCAGTTTTGACTTGTTTTCGGTTCCATCAAGCTCTATCATGGTTCTGTCAATCTCTCTCTGCTCCTCTGGATTCATGCCAATGAGTTTCGGTGCGATAAGTTTGTTAACATTATCAACCGCCTTTTTGACCGATTTTCCGAGATATTCATCTCCCTCATCTCTCAATTCCAGTGCCTCGTTGCTGCCGGTTGATGCTCCGGAAGGTGCACATGCAACAGCTGTGAAACCCCCTGATTTCATCTCCACTTCGATGGTGGGATTTCCTCTTGAATCGAGAATCTGCCTCGCCCTGACGAAATCTATCTTACACATATTATCTCCTCGGCATAAAGAAATGTCTGGGAGGTTATAACTTTATTTGATTGCTGCCCAGTATATCAAAAATCAGTTTTTCGCTTGTCGCTGCAATTACGCTTGTTCTTTCTGTCACATCCATGTCCATATCCAATTTTTCACCCTCCGCATTATAAACATAACCTCCTGCCTCCCTGACTATCAATGCACCAGCAGCCAGATCAGTGACCCTGAGATAATCCTTCATACAGACAAAACAATCTATAGCCCCCATAGCCACAAGGGAAAGTTCTAACGAAGCGGCGCCCAGCGACCTTATGTGATTTTCAAAAATATACTCTGGAATGTTTTCACTCATCATTATGGAATAAAGAGGTTTTTTGGGTACATACTGAGGTGTGATAATCCTGTGATTGTTGAGATATGAACCTCTTCCCTTCTCTGCAAAAAAGGTATCCCCTGTTGGTATGTTTATAACAATCCCATACTCCACGTCCTTCAACCTGTCCTTTCCTATCGCTACAGATACCGCGTAGAAAGGTATACCTCTGACAGCGTTTCTTGTGCCATCTATGGGGTCCAGAATTATTGTATAGATTCCGCCAAAGTCAAGAAAACCCGCCTCCTCACTCAGCAGATTGACGGGCAGAGAGGTTTCCTGAATCTTTTCTACAGCTATATCTTCAGCAATTTTGTCGATGAGTTTTGTAGGCGTTCCATCCGCTCCAATCCCTATGTTCTTCCTTAATTTGTTTTTATCCTCATTTTTCATCTTATCCGCTATTGATTTGGCTATCTCATTTGCCAGTCTTATCAGCTCCTGGTCCATGCTCTATTCCTCCTGTTTGCGTAGATTTCCACAGATATCACAAGAGTTAAACCAATCAGGAAAGGAGTTACTGTGGATATATCTATCGCTTCTATCCTGCTTATCGGAATTTTAAGACCACCAAGCATAAGCCCAACAAGAAAAGATAGAACCGCATCCCGGGATTTTTTTAGAAGTTTTGATAGTAAATGAGAGAATGCTATAATTCCAAAGAATGCTCCAACCAAATAAGTAATAATTGGTGGAAGATAGAAACTCTTGATGGCTGCAATCATATATTCATACTGATTGAGAAACACCATGATAAAAGCCCCAGATATTCCGGGTAAAATCATGGCACATATCGAGAGAATACCCGATATGAATATTACGGGTAGAGAGTGATCCAGATATAGACCTGTGGAACTCAGAAACAGGTAAGCAGAAACTAGTCCAGCCAGTATAAAAAACAGATTTATCGGCTTGAATTTACCAATCCTCATATACACAATAACAGCGGATGCGAGAATGAGACCCAAAAAGAAAGAGTATACCAGCGATCTGTAGTTTATTAGCAAATTGTTGATGATTCTGGATAACAGTATAAATGCGGTGGCTATTCCTGTCACAAGGGGTACCAGAAAATCAAATCTTATGGAGAGGAAAATCTTTTTGAACTCTCCTCTGTAATCTCTCCTGAAAATGGCAAAAAAAGCATATGGTATCACCCTCAAATCCACGGTCTTTATCGAGTGGATAAGCTCTTCATATATTCCCAGAATGAGGGCTACCGTTCCTCCGGAGATTCCTGGGATTATATCCGCAGAGCCCATGCACAAACCTTTGAAGAATAGTCCCAGGGTTTTTTCTCCTCTCATTCCGCTCCTCCTACATATCTACCGAAACCCTTCTCTATGAGACATTCGCCCTCATCTATAGCCTCCTCCCCCCTTATAAACACCTTATCAGGAAATATTGCCTTGAATCCTCTGAATGGTGTGAACCCACATTTGTAGTGAATATCCTCGTCCTTTATCCTCTTTACATTTCTGGGATTAAAGACAACCATGTCAGCATCTCTTCCAACTTCTATTTTTCCTTTGTTTACACCCAGCAGGCTGGCTGGTTTTTCAGAAATGGCAGATATAAGTTTGTTGAGAGGGAGTAACCTTCTGATAAAGTAATACATCATCAAAGGATACATGGTCTCCACACCGGGTATACCACTCGGTGCCTCTTCAAAATCCATCTCCTTTTCATCGATAGCATGGGGGGCGTGGTCTGATTCCAGCACGTCTATCTTTCCGTTCAGGAATGCTTCCAGGAGACCCTCCTGGTTTATTTTTCCTCTCAAAGGAGGATTAACCTTGTAAAGTGTTTCCTCTGCAAAATCCTGCTCAACATTGAAAAAGAGATGATGAGGAGTTACCCCGGATGTGATATTATTTCCTGCCGATTCCATTTCTTTTAGTCCGGACAGTGAAGAGATGTGAGCAATATGGATTCTGTGATTTGCACCACCAAGTGTTTCTATAATTTTTTTCACGGCAACGACCTCGCAGAGTGGTGGTCTCGATTTTGCATGCTCCTTCAAATTTCTGGCACGGAATGCACACTTCCTAAGACAATCACCATCTTCAGCATGGAAAACAAAAAGTTTCTTCTCTTTGATTTCTCTGAGTCTTTTCATATTTTCTGGCTCCAAAATCAAAGAGCCTGTGCTCTCGCCCAGGTAGATTTTAAAGATTCTGGATAAGTTGCAGATGTTATCGATTTTCTCTATGTTATCTTCCGTTATCCCAATGTAGAGTGCGAAGTCGACATATGATTTCCTCCCTGCTACGTAAAGTTTCTCCTTGAAAGAAAACAAATCCGTGGTTGGAGGGTTTGTGTTTGGCATATCCGCTATGCATGTTATCCCTCCATAAAGAGCAGATAAAGAGCCTGTCGAGAAGTCTTCCTTGTATTCGAAGCCGGGTTCCCTGAAATGAACATGCATGTCTATGCCAGCCGGCAGGATGATGCCTCTCTTCACCCTTATTTTTTTCTCTCCATCCAGGATTTTTTTAATCGATGAAATTCTTCCTCTATCTATACCTATGCAGCACTCCTGAATGATTCCATTCACGTATGCCTTCCCTTCAATTACCCTCTCTATCAATTTTCCTCTCCTCTACCTCCCCATAAGGTTCCTTTTCAGCAAATATTTGCCCCTGGAAGCTGTATACTTTTGTATCGTCATCTATCCATGCATCTGGGGGCAGACCTGCCTTGATGCAAGTCTGAGATAAAAATTCTTCAACGTCCCAGCCCCACTCAACAGGTACTTGAGGAAGGAGTAACCCTTTGTAAAAGCCCTTTTCGACAATGAGGCCATCTCTTCCCACTTTTATCTTTTCAAGGTATTCTCTCGGGTTCCTCACCTCCACCAGTTTCGGTGGGGTAAGTATAGTGACCTCTACTATCACGTTCGGCAGCTCGTTCTCCCTAAGTGGTGGAAATCTGGGATCTTGGGTTGCAGATTTCGCTGATTCGGTCAAAGACCTTTTCAAATCGTATACCGGTTCAGGTATGCCTATGCATCCTCTAAGGTTTCTATCCGGGTATGTCAATATAGTAACAAAGGAGCCCGACTTCTCTCTGAATTTTTCTCCAAGTTCCTCATCAGGGATTCTTTCTCCTTTAACGTAGCTGTCTATGACTTTTCTCGCGTATCTAACTGCTTTTGTCCCTTCATCTATGGTGAGCATGCTCTGACTAAATATCGCACGCTATTAAAATGTATCACCTGCCTGTTTCCTCGATCCTTGCCACCAGAGTGATGTTGTAGTTCGTTACCGGCGCCTGTGCCGGCGCAATCTTCAGTATCATTGGTTCGCTGTAGTAGTGGATTGTAACGTTTGTTTCGTTGTCCTGTACATCTTTGCTCGCTGTGACGTTGTACTCTCCAGGCGCTAAGAATACCTCATAGTATCCATCTGCCTTCGACTTGGTTGTGATGAAGAGTGGTGATGTATTGTTGCCGATCGGCGTGAACTGAATGGTCACATTGTCAAGAGGTGTATTGTTGTAGAGGGTGTAACCTGATACCTTCACCTTAGCATAGGTCATTGAGATGTTCTGCACCATTGTCTCATTTTCTGCAAGGAAGAATGTTACATCCTTCGAGTACTGTGGATATCCTGTGCTCTCATTGATGTAGACCGCATGTATCTCGTACTCTCCTGGGACCATTCCTCTGAACTCGTAGTATCCGGTTTCATTTGTAACTGTTGTACCCACCGTGAGGTTCGTCTTGGTGTACACTATGCTGATATTTGCACCTGCGAGTTCCTCTCCCTTGTCGTAACTTCCGTTTCCATCTTTGTCGAAGAACACTATTCCATGCACGTTCGCCGGTGTCGGTTTCCTGATGTTGTAGTAATTATCACCCTCTTTCAGGAACAATGCCGAGTTGTTGTGTATCTCAAAACCCTCGTATTCAGCGGTTATACTGTAGACTCCGGGGAATATGTTGGATATGTTGTATCTGCCTTCTGAGTCGGTTTTCAGTGTGTATTCCTGATTATTTATGGTGTCAACCAGTTTGATTGTCACATCAGACAGTGGTTCATCTATACCCTCATCGTATGTTCCGTTTCCGTTTGTATCGTTAAAGACAACACCTTCCAGTGAAGCGGGCTCTATGGTTATGTTGATAGTTCTGTTGTAATCAACGCCTGGTCTGCGTGTGGCTTCCGCCTCGGTTATCGGATAGAAAGATGGGTCTGTTGAACTGTTGAATGTGATGGTTTTGAGGGTGTATCTGTTGTATACACCTCCAATAACCTCAATTGATAATGTTATATTTCCAGCAGGTGCAATAAGTTTGAATTTTCCTTCACTGTCCGTCATTGTTCTGTCATGAGGTATCTTTTCTATTGTTCTGTTCACGATTCTTCCGGTTGCAAGTTTTGTCTGAATCACCTGTTTGTAGTCATCCTTCACAACGACAAGAAGTGATTTCATGGGTTTACCCATACATGTTATTGTACCATTCAGAATGGCTCCCTCATAGAACTTCGCTATTACAACCGCAGGCATGCCAAAGCATAAATCTCCTCTGTGGAAGAAGAGGGATTTGGTGAGATTGAGGGGTGATATGTATTTCACCACAAAGTGTTTGAGTCCTGCTGTTGGCTGATAGTAGTAATTTCCAGGTCCAAACGGATCTGTAGAGTTGTCAGATAAAAACGGGATTATTGCGAAGCTTATTGACCTGTTTGCGGCTAGATCAAACAGGTTTCTCGGTACATAACCAAGATAGACCTTGTACACCATGGAGTTATAGAACGGGGATTTTCTCTCTATAAAGGGTCTGAGTTCGAGTTTGAGTATATCCTCTCTCGATAGTTCCTTGCTCAGGTTTCTAACCTCTTCGGGGGTGTGAGTTTTACCGTATTTGTCCTTGTAATAGAGTTTGAAATATTTATCGTTGGTTGTCTCGTATCCAAAAATGCCCTTATCAGAGAGGAATGTAAATACATTGAATATGTTTATATCATACCCCTCTACACCATAATACCTTATCTGCCAGCCTGTAACCAGCTGAAGGTCTCTGTAGAGCATGATTATCTCGTCTTCATCAAGATGATCCGTCAAGAATGATATAGCATCGTGATACATCGCGTTCACTTTCCTCACTCTGTACTTCTTACCACCGTATTCCTCACCTATAATTTTACCGTAGGAAGATTCTGTTGTGTTTCTGTGATATATCGGGTCTTCAAATATATCTATGAGTTTGGTGGAGTTATTACCAAGATACTTTTCAAAGACATCTCTCACTTTCTGAGAAACTTTTCCATTGTGTCTGGACATGTCTCCCTCTACCAATCTGACAATCAGGACGGATATTGCTTCCTTCTCGCTTTCTGATGTATGGAAGTTACCAGCAGCCTCTATTCCGCTCTGGAAGTTATCAGCAACTGTGGGATGTTTTCCCATGGCGGCGCAGTAGAATCCATAGTCCCACCATGATATGAAGGCAGGTCTCTTCTCCTCTTTCTCGCCCTTGTCCTGCGCCCTCAGCCATCTGAATGCGTCTTCCCAGTATTTTTCTGTATGGAGGCTGAGACCAAAAGCTCCCTGATAGTCCTTTCCGAATATTTTCTGCTTCTCCATGGATGGTACAGCAGCATCAAGGGAGAGGAATGTGTTTGGCACGATTATGATAAATGCTACGAATACAACAAAAGCTATGTGAGAAGCTCTGACGGCTTTTCTTATATCTCTCAAACTTCTTATGTTCGCAATGGTTTTCCTCATCTGCTTTATGTCCAGCTTTTCTATCAAATACCAGATGATACCTCCGGAGAGAATTGCAACAATTGGAACAAGGTCGTTGAGGAAACGACCCGCAGATCCGGTAAGATAGTTCTCAACTATGAACCATATTATTATGAAGATGGAAACAGCATCCCATTTCCTGATAAATCTCTTCCATATTATCAGGAATAGAAAAGCGAACCACGCCATAAGATAGAGGGCAGGACCAAATGACATGACGGTTCTACTTATGCCAAAGGTTGATGCCTCTGCAATGGTGAGGTATGTCTTACTTTTCTGAACGTATGCCAGCCCTCCAAATATGTGGTTTGCAAATCTGGATAACGGATAAAGAAGTGGATTTGTTGTGTCCTTTATCATGTACAGGACGAAGAGAGCTATACCAGCCAGAGTTGCAATGGAAGGAAGAGTTATTATCCATGGCAATTTCTTTCTGGAAAGGAAGAGATATATGAGTCCAAACAGGAAGACGGCGGCGAAGGACATTATTGACATGTAATCAAGGGCACCTCTCGCAAGGTAAGAAGGCATTGCCAGAAGCAAACCGATACCCATACATGATATGGCTACCAGGAATCTCTGGGTACTCGCCTTGTATCTCACTATGTCCACTATCATCTGTATTACAAAGTATAAAGCAAGGAAGGCGAAATAGAAGTATGCTCCTGCCCATGAGAGAGCTTCCATACCAAGGAAAACACCAGCCATTGATGCGAATATTATGGATTTTTTGAAATCCTCTTCCTTCAAACTCCTCAACACAAAGAAATAAAGCGTTGTACCAAGCAGGAGAATGAATGAATCGTGGTCAGCCAGGGAAAATGCGGAGCCATGACCTGAACCGATATGTATGGGTATAAGAGGAACGAGAAGGGCAGCAATCAGTCCTGCCTTTCTCCCAAACAGCAAGGTTCCAATAAAGTAAACAGGTATAACCAGGAGGGCACCATACAGAGAGGGTAAAAACTGCATGGATAATCCTATAGCATCAACAGAGCTCATGAAGCTGGAAAGAACCTTTGCAAGAATAACGAATAACGTATTGAATAGGGGAGGTCTTGAATTCGCTTTCCCCACAGGATAGTTCAGCAGAGGGTCCGGGTCATGAATATTCCAGTAAGGGTAATGACCTGTCTCATATAACTTCTCAACAACTCTCATGTTGTAATACGGGTCGGGTCCAGAAAGATAATATTTATCCTCCAGCGTTTTGCCGGAAGGATTCACTGTCTCTCCGGATGATGCATTGAAGTACACTGCCAGAAAGAGAGTGATGAACATCGCAAGGGCGAGGCATATTGCGATTATTACATCCTTTCTTTCTATTTTTGCCATCGGATCACCGCCTGAATCGGGTAGAATCCAACCTTATATACAGTTTAGCTTAAAAATACTATCTCTTAGCACCGATGCGATCTGGGGAGCCACTCTCACTTTGCTGAAGCTGTTCTCTATAGTGTCAGTGGATATTATCTCGGTGGCGCCGGCTGCGGTTATCTTATCTATTGCCTCTCCGACGAATAGACCATGAGTACAGGCAACGTATATCTCTTTTGCTCCCTGCCTTTTGATTTCGCTAACTGCTTTTGCCATTGTACCACCCGTGGAGATTATATCATCTATGATTGCGATTACTCTATTACTGACATCCACATTTTTCGGCTTGATTTCAACAATCTCATCAGTTATTCTGGTTTTTTCCAGAAAATCCCATTTGCAGTTCAATATCTCCGCTGCTTTCTTTGCCCTCCATGTTGCTCCCTTATCAGGGGCAAGCACCACATCTACATTTTTATCCATTAGATATTTCGCTATCTCGGGTACGGCAGAGCATGCAAGGGCTTTTGTCTTGAAGAATTCCGTGATATAATCCTTATGTGGATCAACCAGCAGAACGGTATCAATATCTATGCTGAGAATCTCAGCGATAGCTCTCGCACTTACCGCTTCTCCATCCTGAAATTTTCTGTCCTGTCTCGCGTAACCGTAATATGGTATAACAAGGATAATCTTATCAGGATTGAAATCTCTAACTGCATCTCTTATGAGGATGGTCTCAATTATGTTCTCATCAGGATAAGTTGTCTGGACTATTATAACATCCTCATTTTCAAGATTGCTCTTTATCCTGACATAACACTCCCCATCTATGAATCTCCTCACTTCCGTGTCAGCAAGATCAACAGATAGCTCTCTCGCTAAATGCGTGGCCACGCTTCTGGATGCAGAACCCGAGACAACAAACATATTCCCCGCATAATATGGAGTGTTATTTAGTTTTTTTGGGTGTTATAAAGTGCGTCAGCTTAAGCATTGTTGATATCGAGAGCTACTCTATCGTTGCCCTTTCAAATAGAAACATTGCCACCAGCAGAAACACAGTGGCTAATCCTGCAAGAGCCGCCATATCAAAGAAAATACTGAACTTAGAGAACCCTATAAGGAAGTATCTCGAGGCATCTACCGCATAGGTGAGAGGATCTATGTACGCAAGGTATTTCATCCAATCAGGCATGGTATCTATAGGATAAAATGCTCCGCTCAAGAATAACAGTGGCATCAGAAGAAAGTTCATTATTAATTGAAATCCTTCTTGACTGCCCATTTTTAATGCCATCGAAATGCCTATGCTTGAAAAGGCTATCGAAAGTATTATACCTGTAAGTATCGCTGGAACTATGCCTGTTATTCTTATATTAGTTGCTATGATAAGGGAAAAGACTAGAATTATAAGTCCTTGGAGGGCTATGACCAAAGAATCTCCTATAACTCTTCCAGCAATTCCTGCTTTTCTCGATGATGGCGCCACCAGGAGCTCCTTTAAAAATCCAAATTGTTTATCCCAGAGA
>JAGGWT010000102.1 GCA_021163455.1 Thermoplasmata archaeon
GATCAGTACCGATCAGGCTATTCATAAATAACAGAACATTTACCTGCATAACAAAGCCTGTAGATAGAACAGCTTATGTATTTGGAAGAGAGGCAATTGGCGTTCTGAATCTTTTAATAAAATTCCCCGGAGATAAACTTGTGATAGGTCCGATAGATGTGGCTGTTGAATGTCTCTGTCCAATGAGTAAGGTTGAGTTTTATGTAAACGACAAACTTGTTTATACCGATGATCAGCCACCATTCACATGGAAATGGGGCAAGCCAGGATTTGGAAAATATCTACTATATGTAAAGGCATACGATGAGAAAGGAGAGTTTGCAGGAAGAGATAACGTTGTTCTCTGGAAGATCCTGTGAGCAACCACAGTACTTCGCATCTCCCGTTTCAACATTTCATAAAAACACAGATATACCTTATCAAGCTCTTATGCACCCGGAAAGGATGAACTTCAATCAGATCAAGATATTCGCTGCCAATCTTTATGGATTCCGTGCTCGGTATCGCACACACGAGTCTACCTCTCTGCTTTAAAACATTCGAAATCGCAAAAAAAGCCCTGTTGTATAAACTCTCCACAGGTTCCTTCTTTGTGGTCGATGCTTTTCCATATGGAAAATCGGTCACCACGGCATCCACCTTACCAAAAACCTCGATATCACCCACATCTAAAACTTCTATCTGAAAATCGTGTAATCCGTAATGATGCAGATTCTTTTTACATCCTTCTGCTATCCACCTCTGCACATCACTCCCCAGAATCTTCGCTCCAACAAGACCTGCCTCTATCAGCATTCCTCCCGTTCCACAGAAAGGGTCCAGCAATTTTTCCCCTTCTTTTATCCCGGAGAGATTCACCATGGCGCGCGCCAGGCGCGGATGCATGGATATAGGCAAAAAGAAAGGTCTCCTGTCTGCTTTCCTGTTTTCGTACTCTCCTCTGTCTATCTCCACCAATTTCTTACATACAAACCATCTGTCATCCGAGAGAAGCAATCTTATCTCGGTATCTGGGTTTTTGAGATTCACCTTCGCATACTCCGCATATATAGCGCCGACCTCTCTTTCGAGCTCCTGAGATATGCCTTTCATTCTGCTTCTGTTTTCACATTCTACTTTAAAACTTCCTTCTATATTTGGTATCTCTCTTTCACTCACGGTTTTCAGCAAACTGGATTTTGAAGGTTCCGATGAGAAAAGATATTCATCCACATAATGGGTGAAAGCCAATCTTTTGGAAATCCCTACTATCTCCCCTCTGTTCATATCAACGGTAATCATCAAAAAGTTTCCAAAAATAAACGTGCAACCAGTATTTCCGTGAGGAAGGAGATGCATTATCTCGGATACGGGTATGGAGGGATGCTCGCCCGATATCTCAAATATGTATTTCGGCATGGGTCATTTCTTTTTATCAGTATCTGCTTCTGTTATGCTGTAGTACTGGCTTGCCTTGTAATACTTGCATATAAGATGGTGCAACGTGATTTCTCCAATCAGCTTCCCATCATCATCAACGACAGCAATTCGTCTTATACGGTACTTCTTCATCCTCAACAAAACATCATATATCTTTTCATCGGCTTTGCATGTTATGGGTTTTTCTGACATGATATCTTCTGCCTTTGATACCACACCAAATTGAAGGGACTTGAGGTCAGGTTTTCCAAACATGTATGGTGGGAGATGCGGCGGCGAGAGAAGAGAAAGAGTATCATGTTCTGTTATAACGCCAACGAGTCGCCTGTTCTTTTTATTATCTACAACCCACACATGGTTTTTTCCACTCAGTATGGAAAGCACGGTGGCTATATCTGTATCCTTCTCCACAACAGGCAAATCCCAGTATCTGTGATCCATAAGGTCCTTTACCTTGAGGTTATAGAACTCCTTAATTAGTCTATCCTTTTTCATCGAATCCGATTATTTGAACCCAATATTTAAAAGTATGTGATTCAACCCTCTTCAATCCATCTGAAGAACTCGTCCAACCCTCTTCCATTTTTTGCATCAGTAAAAAAGATGGTCGTATTTGGACATATACTGCTTGCATCCCTTTTTATCGTATCAATATCCACACCAACATATTCAGCCAGATCCACCTTGTTGACAACTATAGCATCGGATTGCTGAAAAATCAGAGGATGTTTTCTTATCATATCGTCCCCCTCAGTGACAGATATTATGCAAACCCTCTTGTGTGTTCCAAGCGGAAAATCAGCAGGACATACCAGATTTCCTATGTTCTCTATAAAAAGATAATCAATCTCCTTGAGATTTATCTTCTCCAGAGCGTGAAGAACCAGATGAGCATCGAGATGACATTCTTTACCAGTGTTTATGTTCACCACATGGGGTGTTAATTTTTTTATCCTCCTGAAATCATCATCACCTGTAACATCCCCGGTTATAACTCCAACCTTTTTATTGCGTAACTCTATAAACCTCTCTATAAGCAGGGTTTTTCCTGAGCCTATGGCACCCATGAAATCGAAAGACTTTATGCCGTATTTATCTAGGAGATTGAGATTCCTATCTGCAAGTTTCCTGTTCTCCTCGAAGATATCCTTTCCTATTTCCAGATTCACATCATGCATGGATCGTGAATATTCTAACACTCTTTATGCATTTTCTTTTTCCTATCTCTTTTGCCATTCTCTTGACTCTCTCCGAGTGCCCGCTGAATACAAACATCCAGATATAATTGAGAGAATCAACCTTTGCATAAAAGGAAGATTTGATAATGTCTGCAAACAAGTTTTCTATATCAAATAGAAAATCCATTTCTTTATCTCTCCTGCAGCATATAATCATCACGCCAGATATCTCTCCCCCCAGTTTTGTCCATCTATTTACAGATATATATTCATAAAGCGCCTCCGCCACCGCCCTTGACCTCTTTTTCTCTCCAACAATTTCTCTCACATTTTCGAATTCTTTAAAGAGCATCTCTGGTATGCTAACACTGATTCTTTTTATCCTTTCCATATTACGTCCAATCATAAAACCAGATAAAAGTATTACGAAAAGAAAAATTTTTAATACTAATTCTTGGTTTCCCGTGATAGAGGTGAGAGGATGGCGTGTTTCCTTGTTCCGGCTGCAGAAGCGATAGTGACAAGCGCAATTCAGAAAGTAGCTGGTAAAGAAAAAACAAAGAGATACAAACTTGGCTGGCTCAACGCAATGCTCTGGGGCGGGGTATTCTTACTCGCTGTAGAGCACATCTGGCATGGTGAGGTGGTTCCATGGCCTCCTTTCCTGACGGCGATGACAAATCCGCAGGATACAGCTATCATGCTGCACGAGATGGCCACAAATGGGCTAGCAATGGCTATCACTATAACGGTCATGTGGGCGATCATTGTTGCAATCACAATCTCTATGGAAAACAAACTCAGAAAAGCAAAAACCGTAAAGGGTTGATAGCATGTGGCTGATTATACTTGCAATAGCGGCTGTAACATCTACTGCTCTATGGTATTTCAGGGATAATGGCAGATATGGGCTGGAGATACTCAGTTTGATATTCTGGGGAGCAACAGTGATGGTCTTTGTTGACCATGCGATGGGAATCGTTGAAGATGCCCTCGCTGGACATGAAGTCGAGTTCATAGAAGTTTCACCATCTGCTTTCCTGCTCGGCGTTTTCCTGGTCTGCATGGGAGTAGCCCTCTGGGAGGTCTATCTGCTCTTCAAAAAACCTCGCAGGGTTGTACGTGAGAAAATAGCAAAATAAAGGAAACATAAAGGAAACAGTGAATCACCACTTCCTCTCTATTTTTCTCCAGACAGCCTCTTTATGTAGCATTCTTTACCGTTTATTATCTCAATCTCCCCTTTGCATTTTGGGCAGAAGAGCAGGGGAAACAGATGGTCAACCTCATCCAGATAATCTATCTCCCCCTCATATCCGCATTCCCTGCATTTAACCCTGCTTTTTATTATCTCTATTTTCAGTTTTGCTTTTTTCAAAACCCCTCTTTTCAGTA
>JAGGWT010000126.1 GCA_021163455.1 Thermoplasmata archaeon
CAATAATCATAGTAAGAATCGGCGCCGTCGCCCTGGAAATGACAGGACTATCCAGAGATCTCGCAACCTTTCAGGCTCAATCAGCATTCTCCGGAGTTGGATTTACAACCTCAGAATCTGAATATGTTGTATCCCATCCAGTTAGAAGGAAGATAATAAGGATTCTCATGTTTGTTGGTTCTGCAGGTATAACATCTGCGATGGCTACTCTAGTTTTGACCTTCATAAATCAATCTCCTCATGAGATGGGAGTAAGATTTTTCTGGCTGGTGGTGGGATTGATAATCATCTTCCTCTTTGCCAGATCAAAACTCATAGATCGAGGTATGAGGTGGCTCATAAAGAGAGCTCTTGAAAGATTCACTAGTTTGAGGGTTTATGATTTTGAACATCTCCTTGGTCTGGGTAAGGGATACTCCATCGGTGAGTTTGAGGTGAGAGGAAAAAGCTGGCTTCATGAGAAAAAATTGAGGGAGCTCGAACTCGATAAAGAAGGCATAATAGTTCTCGCCATCTACAGAAAAGGTAAGGAAGGAGAGATGTACATAGGGGCACCACGAGGAGACACCCTGATAAAGAAAGGGGATCGATTGATATGCTATGGCCCAGAAGAGGCTATAAGGAGAGTATCTATGAGATTGAAGGGTAAAAAGGGAGACGAGGAGCACAAGGAAGCAGTGAAGGAAGAGAAGATCAGAAGAGAAGAGGAAGAAAAGGAGATAGAGAGATTCGAGAAACTCAGCAAGGCATCTACAGCTTAACCCTCCATCAACTTCATTATCGCTTCAGCAATATCTCCATTACTCTCTTTCAGCGCTTTTTCAGCTTCCTCTCTACTCTTTCCGGTCTTCTCCATAACCAGTTTTATGTCTTCCTCAGGGAGACCTCTATCCTTTATCTCAGGATTACCGATTATCTGATATGTTTTCTGTCCCTGCGCCTCCATCACAGTTACTTCGGCATCCCTGAAAATATACTCCTTATCCTTTGTCCTTATGATGACCTCCTCCACTCCTTCGATATCCTTGATATTGATACCAAGTTGTTTCATAAGTTGAGATAATTGCTTAGGATTCAATCTTCTCGGAAGCATGCGAAGGATATATAGATTACAAAAGGTTTAACGTTTTTGGATGCTCACCTCAAGAGATGTCAAAATCCTGGATATAAATTCGGAGTTCTTTGGAGTTAGTACAGAAACTCTCATGGAAAATGCCGGAAAGAACACCGCGAGAATCATTCTCGAAAGGTTCAAACCCAAGAGAGTTGCAATATTCTGCGGTCTTGGAAACAACGGAGGAGATGGCTTTGTTGCAGCAAGATATCTCGCTAAGCATTGCAATGTTGATCTTGTACTCATCGATGATCCAGCGAAGATAAAAACCGACATAGCGAGGAAGAATTTCGAGAGAGCAAAAAAAACAGAGAAGGTAAAAATATCTATTTTCAGCAGGCAGGCGGCGCAGGAAATCATAAGAAACTCTGACGTTGTGGTCGATGCTTTACTTGGAGTTGGGATAATCGGGGAGCCGAGAGAGCCTTATCGCTCATGTGTGCTCGCGATTAACGAGTTTGCGAAAGGAAAGAAAGTAGTGGCTGTTGATGTTCCAACTGGAATGGGAAGCAGTGTATCAGTAAAACCTGATTTAACGGTAACCTTTCACGATGTGAAGGAAGGTATGAATGAAGAGAACAGTGGAGATATAGTGATAGCCGATATAGGAATACCCGAAGATGCCATCCGATACGTAGGGCCAGGAGAACTGAAGGTTCTCTATCCAAGGAATAAGCCTTCATCGCACAAAGGCGAGAATGGTATTGTTCTTGTTGTTGGAGGGGGCAAGTACATAGGTGCTCCTGCGATATCCTCTCTCGCTGCAATGAGAACAGGAGTAGATCTGTGTTATCTCGCAACATCCCATAGAGTAAAAGATGTACTCAGCGAGGTCATGAATAAAAAGCCTCTTGATGCACTCAACCTCATAGTATTTGATGTGTTTGATGAGGTTCTGAATGTTGATTCTTTACCCAAAATAGAAGAGTTGATAAACAGAGTGGATACCGTACTGATAGGTCCCGGACTTGGAAGAGATAAAGATATAGAAAATGCAGTTCTTGAACTCGTAAAAATGTGCAGAGCCAAGAAAAAGAGCATGGTCATAGATGCCGATGCAATAAAAGCGGTTGGTAAAGAGATAGATGTGATTAAAGATTCTTCCGCCATCCTCACGCCGCACGCAGGAGAGTTTTTCAGCTTAACTGGAGAAAGACTGCCAGAGGATGTTGAAGAGAAGGAGAACATCGTAAGAAAGTGGGCACAGAAGATGGGAATAACGATTTTGCTCAAGGGGGAAGAAGACATCATATCAGATGGAAAGAGAGTGAAGAGAAACAAAATACATCATCCTGCGATGACAGTAGGAGGTACGGGAGATGTTCTCGCGGGTATAGTGTCTGCTCTCTTAGCTAAGGGAATGGAGCCGTTCTATTCGGCATGCGTCGGAGCATTCATCAATGGATATGCTGGGAATCTTGCTTTTGAAGAACTATCTTATGGTATGTTAGCCACTGATATTATTGACAAGATACCAGCGGTGCTGAAAAGGTTTTTATAAATCTATCCTTTAATCATCAGTGATGAGAGGTGGTCTGGTACCGCTGATAATCACTCTGCTTCTAATTTCCATAGCC
>JAGGWT010000019.1 GCA_021163455.1 Thermoplasmata archaeon
GATAAGATCATAAATTATGAAAGTACATACAAGGGAAATGCCGACTGGTTCAAGAAGATGATCGTGATAACTGGAGATGACTTCCAGGATCAGAATGCTCTCGACATCCCATGGGATGTAAGCTCTGTTCCAGATGGAGAATATACTATCCATGCACAGGCAATAAACTGCGATGGTGTGACAGGACCTATTCATGAGGTTCACGTAATAGTGGATCATGATTCTCCATCCCAAGTAACCTTCTCAGAGACGGATCACCTTATAACTGGAAGAAAGTATCCTGCACCGCCTGTTGCCTGTATAACTGTACCCTCCGAGGGAGATATACTGGGTAACACCGATGTAAATGTTCCTTCACCACCTGGCGCGTACAGTGGAGACCGCTGGACACCAATTATTTATCATAACGGTGTGATCCACATAATGGGTAAGGGCTATGACCCACAGCCGCAGGCAGACGGTCACGAGGAAGGTGTGTATACAACAGTGAGAGTATGGGTGACAGATAGTAGCGGTAGCATCGTATTTGGTCCTGTAGAGAGAGACTCCGAGATGTGGTTCGAGGGTGAGTGGGAAACAGAGAAAGCTCTCGATTATATGCCCAATGACCTTGAGAAAGTAAGAGTATGGACATCCAATGGTAAATTCCACGGAACGGAGGAAGACCCTGTCTATGGTGTCGACTGTGTGCTAAATTACCTGAATGAGGGTGCAGGATTCGTATACTTTGCAGGTCACGCAAATCCAATGTCCTGGGCTGACCACTATCCTGGAATCCCAGGAGGAAGACACAACTCTGACGTAGCAGGCCTACAACAGATAAATACCCGCATGGAGAGACCTTTCTTCCCTCTTGACACTCTACAGAATGGTGAAAAGTTACCGGTCGTTGTCCTCAGTGGTTGTCACCCCGCGGCGATAGATTGCAGTCTCATGAAGCTCTTTGTAGATCCTGAGGAAAGTCTCCACACAGCCAAGTTTGGTATTTTCGCACCTGAGTGTCTCGCTTGGTGGTTGACCAGAGTCAAAGATGGTGGCTCCATAGCAACGCTTGGTCCATCCGGTCTCGGTTATGGTATGTTAGGCGGCTACTGTACGAGCGGAGCTGGTGGCTGGTTATGGCCAGAGTTCTTCAGAGTATACGCTGAAGAAGGAAAGGACATACTCGGTGATGTATGGACAACGACGTTGACAAACTACATAACGGAATTTGGACCTGTACTGGACATGACTGATGCAAAGACTGTCGAAGAAATGATAGTTCTGGGCGACCCAACGCTCAAGATAGGTGGATATTCATCCAAAGAAAAGACAGAGAGCAAGAGCTCAAACACCTCAACAGATAATGGTATCGAAATAGAATATACATCTGGTCCGGTGCTGGTATCTAAGAAGAAATTCATACTGAGCGATGCCTTTGCTGGAGAGTATTCGACAGGTTACAGAGTAACTACAAACACCCTCTTTGACAGAACACCATCAACATGTGCATCTGATGGTAACGATGCCTTCATAGTCGGATACGCAAGACAGGAAAAGACACGTGAAGGTATAGTATATCAGGATGGTTTCGCACTTTCGAAGGGAGGTGTGCTGTGGAAAGAGCTTCTCATGAGAAATGGCAACGATGAGATTGTGCATCAGTACATCAGCTATGCTGGTAAGGATAGGTGTGCCGTTGGCACTCACTATCTGGGCATAGGAACACAGTTCGATATAATTATCATGCCTGACATGCTCAATGAGAACACATGGGAAGTTCTCACCTACTACATACCAAGCGGTGCATTATACGACTGGGGTAGAAATGCCTGTGCCATAGCGGGAGATTACTTCAGGGACGGCATTCAGTATATAGCACTATTCACAGCAAATACAAGTCCGGAATACGATAGTCTTTCACAGGTGCCTGTATTCGTCTCAAGTGCATCCAATTGGATACAGTGGTTACCTGATCTGGAGAACGCTGAAAATATCGAGATGACACCCAACTACCAGACACACACAGTACTCTTTGCTATAGAGCACGCCAGTGGCTGTTACCTTGGATATGCAAGATATCCAACCAACTGGGGTGACCTACTGGACATAGATGTGACAGGACCTTACACTATGTCGAATGTTGACCTTGCTGTTGCAGGCGGCGTCGGCGTAGTAGTTGGAGAGTACGAAGGTCGTGTCATCAGTCTCAAAACAACAAATGATGGAATGAGCTGGGGACACTCCGGAGTCGTGTCACCAGAAGGTGAAAAGCCAGAGATTGTTGGCAATCCTGATGGCTCCTTTGATTGTTACTTCGTAAAGGACGGAAAGGTCTATGTCTCACATTCCGATGACGGAGAGCACTGGGATTCACCAACAGAAGTTACAGGCATAACCAACTATGCAACAGATGACGTGATAGATGCTGCACCAGGAATTGTGGTCTGGCCAACAAATGATGGAGACATTTATGCAAAGATACTGAAAGATACAGAGTCCCTGACTGTACTAGATATAGATGTAACATCAGATAACAAGAAGATCGTTGCTACCGTTGCAAACTCCGGTACAGTGGATCAGAGTAATGTAAACTGGGAGATAAAGGTAGAGGGATACAACCCACTATACACCCTGTTTAGACTCAACATAACAAAGGGAAGGGTCTTTATCGGTAAATCAACGACAGGAACCATCGGAGAGCTGACATCTGGTGAAACAATTGAGCTAACCAGTGGAAAGGTGTTTGGCATAGGACACATAATGGTGACCGTAACCGTCGGTGATGTCAGCGCACAGGAGGACGGTTTCCTGCTCGGTAGTTACATAATGCTGCACTACCCGAGAGAGTAAGTATATCCCCTCCCTTTTTCTTATTTTTTAAAAACGGTTACAAGTTCAGCTGATTGTATAATGTGGTTTTTCATGTATTTCTTTACTCTTCTGAATGTAGCTCCCTCCTCCAAATCGAGCTTTTTATCTATTGCATAAAGTGTGAACACATACCGATGTTCCCCCCACGGAGGACATGGGGGGAAGTACCCTATTCTATATAGGGAGTTTCTACCTTGCTTGTAACGTTTTTCATCTTCCTCTATATACCTTACATCTGAGGGGATATCATACAACAGCCAGTGAATGAATGTTTTCAGTGGAGCGTCAGGATCTAACATGACCATTACCAGACTCTCTGCACCTTCCGGTACATTTTTTATCCTCAATGGAGGAGATATTCCTTCACCTTTGCATGTATATTTCACTGATAATCTGTTGCCTCTTTCCAAAGCAGGACACTCCAGTTCCATCGTTCTACTCAAATTGTCTGTGGGATATTTAAATTATCTTCCATAATGGTTGCTCATACAAAATCGAAATTTATTTAAGTCACGTTGCATATTCAGGTCTACATTTGTCTGACAAAAGATGACGTTTGTCCTAAAAAGTAAGACAAATTTGGGACAAACGTCATCTGCTTGGAGGGCAGGTGAGGAGAAAAAATGGAGAACGTACGCATAACGATTCGCCTTCCCCTGCACCTGGTGAATGCGATAGACACATTGACAGAGGTTGGACCATATACCACAAGATCTGAAGTGGTGAGACATGCGATTGTTGATTTCATAAAGAAACACTCCGACGAGATTACAGAGATAATGAACAAAATACAGAAGGTGCAGGAAATAAAAACAACAATCTCCACAGTTGAAGAATATGCAAAAAAATGAGTTTTTCCCACTAGGAGGGGTGGGATGCCTCGAAGGGTGCTTCCCCGAAGCACCCTTCCCAACTACCAGGAGGGAAGAAGTATATGGTCGGAAATGGGATGGGAATGAGTCAATCTCTGATTGAAAACGCAATCGCCCACATGAAGGATGAGAAACGCAAGCTCGCAAACAGAGACAACCTCTTCGGTGAACCACAGATAATCATAGTTGGATGCGGCGGCGCCGGCGGAAATACCATAACAAGGCTGCACAAGCTTGGTGTCAAAGGTGCCAAAACCATAGCACTGAATACAGATAAGCAGGATCTTGATCTGGTGGATGCTGATGAGAAATTGCTGATCGGTAAGAATATAACAAGAGGACTTGGTGCAGGAGGTTATCCAGAAGTTGGTGAGAGGTGCGCAAGAGAATCTGCGAGAGAGATCGAGGAGCTTCTGCAGGGTGCTGATCTTGTCTTCATAACTGCCGGTATGGGTGGTGGAACAGGAACCGGAGCATCTCCAGTTGTCGCAGAAATAGCAAAGAAACAGAATGCAGTCGTTATAGGTATGGTATCTACACCATTTAATGTAGAGAGAGCGAGACTGGTTAAAGCCGACGAGGGTCTGGATAAACTCAGAAAGAAAGCAGATAGCGTGGTCGTTCTGGATAACAACAGGCTGCTCGAATTTGTTCCAAATCTCCCAATAGATCAGGCATTTTCCGTGATGGATCAGCTTATAGCAGAAACCGTGAAGGGGATAACTGAGACAATCACTTTGCCTTCGCTTATCAACTTGGATTATGCAGATATGAGAACAATAATGGAATCTGGTGGACTATCTGCAATGTTGTGGGGAGAAGCAGATTTGGATATGGGAGCTGACGCTCTTGTAAAAGAAGCTCTTAATCATCCTCTTCTAAATGTGGATTATAGAGGGGCGCATGGAGCATTGATTCACGTTACAGGTGGACCAAACATGACTCTGAAATACGTTCATGAGGTTGCTGAAAAACTTACAAGTGATCTGGATGTACATGCAAATGTTATCTTGGGAGCAAGAGTGCTTCCGGAATTTGAGAACAGATGCAGAGTGATGGCAATAATGACGGGGGTACAGTCTCCAAACATCCTGGGTCCATCAATCGGTACAGAGTCGAGAGTAATATCAAATAAAAAACTAAACATTGATTTCGTTCACTAAGCACCTCTTCTTTTTATTTTTGTACCGACAAAATCCTTTCCTCTTATCGCCATTTCCATATTTTCAATATCTCTACCATCCACAACCACAACCCTGTATGTTGCTTTCCTGATGATATCAAGAGCGGGACCATCTATGACAACATTCTCCCCTGCTTTTCTCCATTCCGTTCCATATCTATCTATGAGATCCTCCACATACAGCTCATTATACAGCACAGCATCGCTGTGCTTTTTTGGATCCTTATCATATATACCTTTGACGTCTGTCGCTATAACCAGTATGTCTGCACCACTTTTATAAGCAAGCTCGGCAGCCACCGCATCTGTGCTGTGACCAGGTAATGTACCTCCCATCACGACAACAGGTGAATGCGTATCTACAGCATCCTCCACGCTTTCCGGTATGATATTATTTGCATCCAGAATGCATGAAATTAATCTGGCATTCAGCCGGGTGGCATCTATACCGATCCGATCAAGTTTTTCCTCACTAACACCCATTTCTCTGCCGAACTTTATGTAGTTTCTTGCCGTTTTTCCACCGCCAACGACCAGATATATCTTACATTCTCTGGAAAGTTTTATTATGAATTTTCTGAATTTTTCGAAATACTCCCTGTCAAAATTTAGGAGGGAACCCCCGAATGCTATAACTACGCTTTTTATCCAGTCACCCTTATGCAACCTCCGGACCTCCTTTCTCAGGGGGTTTTGGTTTTCCCACTCTTATCTGGGGTAGCGGTATGGGTGGCGGGAGAGACAGGATTTTTGCTATTGCCACAGCTTCAGTGATACATGCCTGAATAATGGCATTGTGTACATGGGTGGCAACCTCATCCGGCATCTTTCTCGATTTGCTCCACATGTCTGCGATTTTTCTGGCATTCTTATCCTCAAATAAGAGCTCCCCTTCCATCCTTATTATCCCAATGGAGCCATAATTTGTTGTGTATTGAAAATCGATGGTGGAGTTGTTCTGGTTTTTGAAAGATATACTGACTATGGTGACATTATGGTCGACTCTTATCTGCCTTGGCGCCTGGCTCGGCTCCAGGTATCTTCTGGCCTCGATCGATTTCAACCTTATCATCTTTACAGGCATCAAAGAAATAAAGGCAAAAGGAGTTTTTAATCCTTTATAGAAAAATAGATAAATGGGATCACAATAGGGAGGAATATGAAGGGTCTACCATGGATATGCGCTCTTCTACCGGTTCTGATATTGTGTGTTCACGGAGCTGCGGCAATAGGGATTGATAGCTACACTGTGAACATTGAGAAAAAGGATAAGGGGTATGATGTTCATGAGAGCATCATTGTGGAGAACAACACAGAGATGAGCATGCTTCTGTGGATACAAGATGGAGCAAAGAACATTGAAATAAAACTGAACGGGAAGAACATGAGCTACAACAGGACAGATTGTATATACCTGCTCAACATCGATAATGTTTCTTCTTTTCAGCTGTCCGTAAATTATATTTTACCGTACAACGTCTCAGTGTTCCAGAAAAACCTGATGTACAGGTGTGGGGTGTTTTCTGTAAAACTCGATGGAAAAATAATTTATGAGGGTATTAATTTGACCGGGGATAGTTCCATTCGCTTTGACCTTAAAGGAAAAAGCGCCGGAGAGAAGAATTATCTGTACATATACACCTCGATAATCTTTGCATTCATTGCTGTGGCATCGATAATATACGCCGTGAAGGCAAGGAAAGGCGCTGAGGAGGGTTTCTATGATTCAAAAATTCTCAAGGAGGAAAGGGGTCTTCTTATGGGAGTGTTAAAAGAACTGGAGAAGAAATACAAGAATAAAGAAATAGAAGATGGTGTGTACACCGAGCTCAAAGAGAAATACAAGAAAAAGGTAGTTGATATCGTGAGGAAACTCGAGGAACAGGAAAGCTAAAACAATCTCTCCTGCTTCATCATTCTCCTATCTACACGATCCTTTTCTCCTTTTGGTTTGCTTGTTCTATCCGCTGAGAAAATTCTTTTAACCCGAGATTCATCCTCAAGTATAAGTAGCATTTCCTCTTTACTCAAATCGAGCTTTTCTCTGAAATATCTGGCAAGATTTTCATCCCTTTTCATCAGATTTGCAAACACATCAAGAAATTCTTTTGTTTTTCTTCTGGAACAGTGACAGTATCTTCCTAATTTCTCAAGCACTTTTTCTCTTGTTTCTCTACTCTGCCTGCTGTATTTCATTTCCAGTAGCCATGAAGGGAAAGTGTATCTGGTCCGTGATGGATAGAGTCTTCTCTTTGCGGTCGCGACGCCGCCGGACATGAGGTCTGCAGCATACCTCCACAGTGTGAATGACCTGGTTCTTCTTGCTCTACCGAGAAACACATCCGCTTTTGAAACTTTATCGTAAGCCGCTGATATATCTCTTATATCAAAGTATTCGTTCGGTATGTTTTCGGCTATCCACAGAATTATATTTTCAGGGTCCTCATCGACGGCCTGTATAGACCTTGATATTGAAGAAATGTTTTTTGTTCTGAATATCTCTCTGAGTATCTCATATATGGTATGGTCTCTATCACGATAGTTGAGAATTTTCAAGTCATCTGCTCCCACGGTTGTTCTGCCTGTACATATGGTCTGCAAATCCCTCACAGCTGACCTTATATCTCCATTGCACCTCTCAGCGATAGATATCAAAACATCGTTGCTCACCGCCACATTTTCGGATTTTGCTATCCTCCTCAGATAGTTTACAATATCCATCAATCTGATTTTTCTTTCATCGAATCTTATGATATCACATAAGTTTCTGAGTTCATCAGCACCTTTTATAAGCCCACGAAAATCGTTTGCTATGAGTATAATGGGATGATTTGCTCTCTTTATGGTTTCTATAATTGCTCTTTTTCCACCTCTATCGGTCAGATTAGAGGAAGTATCTTCCTTTGTCCTTCTCTCAAACAGATTGTCAGCCTCATCCAGTATAATGAGTTTTCTTTTACCTTGGCTGGAGTGGAGAAAATCTCCAGATGGAGAAAATGTCTCATGTATAGCGCCCTGCATCGCTATTCTTCTGATGTTTTCAGCATTTCTCACATCTGAAGCATTTAATTCTATGACAGTCCATCCATATTCTCTGGCAAGAGCAAGTGCTGTGCTTGTCTTCCCGATACCTGGTTTTCCATGAAGTATTATAGCTTTTTTAACTGGAATTATACCCCTGTTCCATTCCTCAGCCCATTTTCTGAGTTTTTTCTTTATCTCTGCATCTCCTATAACTTCATCGAGAGTTTTTGGTCTGTACTTCTCCGTCCAGTCTTCCATCAAAGGATTCAGAGGTTTAAGGGTTTTAATACTTTTACAATCTATTTCTCAGTGAGCAAAGATTATTCACACAGATAAGATTTTAAATGTCTTATTCTTTTGGTTTTTCCAAGCGGGGATGGCCCAGCCAGGCACGGCGCAGGGTTGCTAACCCTGTGGGCGTATGCCCTCGTGGGTTCAAATCCCACTCCCCGCGCCTATGTTATAGAGTCAAAAATATAATCGTCGAACTTCCTTTCCCCTATCAGTATTTCAAATTCAACAGGGGTTATTATAGGGGCATCAAACATCTCGTGATCATCCAGTGCAATCCTTGGACATGCTGTTGATATGAAACAATCGAATTTTCCAAAATCCCTCAGCATATCTGGCTGTATTGTATCTGTAACAATAATGCAGGATTTTTTCCTCTTTTCTTCCAGCTTTTTCCTGATACTCAAGGCTACATCCATCCTGTTCTGCCCGGGTTTCTTGCTCACCAGTATACCAAAGTTTTCCGCACCCTGTGATGCTGTTATCAGGTAAAACCTTCTTTTTATCAGTCTATCAGCCATGGCCGATATTTCATTCGGGGACGTAAGGGTCATAGAGACTGGATCTAAAGAATAGACAGGTTTCCGGATCGATATGGAGATACCAACAGGATGAAAGGTGCCAGTTCCAACAAATACAACGGCTTCAGCATCTCTGGATACCGACGAAAAATTACATCCAAGAACCAAACCAGGCTGTGCAATTCTTCCATCACCCTCATCTATCCTTACTCTGTAACCTCTCTTCTCAAGATTTTTTCTTATCTCGTTCAGATATCGGATATGCTGTGCTGTTGTCACTATTGAGATATTCTTCTCTGTTACGCCACTGACTATCAGATAAGTTACAGATGATACATCAATGTCCATTATAACATCAACAAACTTCACTGGAAAATCGATTTTCAGGTTTGGTATGGGTAGATGACCAAAGTGTAAAAGGAGGTCTGCATCCATACTCAAAGCGGTATCCACAGCCAGATCGCAGGCACCAAAACAGGGATCTGAGCTCACCAAGATATCTGCCTTCGTTTTTTCTTCCAGGATATCGATTATTTTTCTTGCATAAATTTTAAGTCCGGATGGGAGCTGGATAAGTATTCTTTTATAACCCTTTAACTCCTCAAAAGGTATTTCTATCCTGTAGCTACCCAGTATCATGCTACCTACCTCACGAGACCGAGCATTACGAAAATATTAAAAGGAATCAACATCACGGAATATGGGACTATTATTCTATAAAACTTGGAGGGATCAGGTTTAAGATATTCATTGGTAACAACAACACACAGATGGAGGGGTGAAAACAGATAACTGGAAAAAGAACTGACATAGAGTACACTGGTTAAAGCTACTGTACTGTAACCAGTTATATCAAAAAGAGGTTGGAGAAGAGGATACGAGAGAGCTATAGAGCCAAGACCATGCCCCATCAGAAAAGAGAGTATAAAAGGGATTATAACTATTGCAACTAACGGGGGTATTGAATATGATTCTATCAGAGATCTTATAGACTCGATGACTCCGGAGGATATCACAGCTGCCCTGAACATCATTATACCGATTACTGCCAGAGGCATCTTCCATGATAAACTCCTCACCACAATATCTACACTTTCCCTGAATCCGATTTTTCCAATCACAAATATCAGAATGATCCCAACAGGTAAAGATATAATGAGTGATATTATAGAATCGAGACCAAATACCGTTGAGAGGATAAGAGAGATAACTATAGGAGCGACTATAGGGAGTACATATTTCATTTCTCTAAAGGAGGTTTTTCTTTCCTTTCTCTTTTTGTTTTTCGGGATTCCTCTCATCATTATCAAACCGAGAAACACCATGAAGAAGAATACCGGAAGTTGATAGAAGATGAATGTATAGATGTTCATGTTTGCGAAACTCTCACTGCATATC
>JAGGWT010000020.1 GCA_021163455.1 Thermoplasmata archaeon
AGTACCTCACCTATAACTCTGTCCCTATTCTTGATAAGCATGTTGAATAGTTTCTCCTCATCCCAGTTCCTGAAAGGATCTATACCAAGCTCCTTGGACAATCTATCCTCTATGTTTTCAAGAAAATCCACCTCAACTATCGGGGCATTGTAAACGACCATCCTTCCAGATTCAAAATCCAAAATCAATCTAATTCTGTTCTCGGGTTTTGAGAACTTTTCTTCAAATCTTATGCTACCATACATCATAAGATGAATCCTTATTCCGTATGGTTCAAAACTCAGCAAGATGTTTTTACCATATGTATATGCTCTTCGCAACCTTGTTCCAACAAGTTCATTGGGATCAACAAATACCCTTTTACTTCTGATATTTATATTCTCCAGTCTTTTGCCCAGAAACTCTTTTTCTATCTGTATAGCTCTCAATCTCGCTGTTGGACCTTCGGTCACAGGTACAGTTTATATCCCGAAATGATATTTTTATGTTGTTGATAATATCCGAATTCGACCCATGGAAATCAAAACTCTGTACATGCCCGAGAAAATTTTCCTTTAGCCCATATACTGGCTGTTCCCATGCATGTGTATACTGCTACATATCTTCATACATACCAAACCCCTTCAAATCGAGAGTGAAGAAAGACCTTTTCCGCAGGCTGAGGAGGGAGATCCATAAAGTGGATACCTACATAAGCATGGCGAACAGCTCGGATCCGTATCCACCAGAAGAAAGATATAATAAGGTCACAAGGGGCTGTCTGAGAATACTCAAAGATAATGATGTGAGATTGCTCATTCTGACAAAATCAGATTTGGTTATGAGAGATGTGGATATACTCAAAGATATGAAGGTTGCTGTCAGCATCACGATAACTACTATTGATGATGAAAAGGCCAAAATCATGGAACCCAATGCGCCGGCGCCTTCAAAGAGATTGGAAGCTTTACGTGTACTCAGCAAAAACGATATTCCATGCATTGTCAGGATAGACCCTATAATTCCTGGTTTCAATGATTCTGAATTAGAAGATATTGTAGATAAAATTTCTCCATTTGCTGACCACGTGGTTGCATCAACCTTGAAGCCAAGAGCGGATTCCATGAAGAGATTGAAAGGAATTATTGATTTGGAGAATTTTGAGTTTTCCAGATTAGAGGGAGCATTTTATCTTCCAAAGGACCTGAGATTTTCTCTGCTGGAAAGGGTTGAAAATGCATGCAAAAGATACAGCATATCATTTGCCACATGCAGAGAGGGATACCGATTCAAAGCTAAATCATGTGATGGAGGACATCTTATTCCCTCCTAGATTTTAGCGCCCTGTAAATGAAATATGCCAGTCCGCCGTAAAGGACTGCTACACCAAACACCAACATGCCTATAGCATCGTACGAAAGCATCATCTTCTCCTCCTCTGCAGAATGAAGGATAATGCTATGATGAATATGATGGGTAGAATACCGGCAATAAGTATGGACCACACAGGATAACCCATATATGGTGCTTTGAGGTTTTCCATTATGGATATAATGAGCAGCAGAATCAATACAGCAGGAACCACAAATCTTATCATCATATCCCACCACTTTCCTATCTTCACATCAGAGGTTTTATTAACATGTTTTCTCAGTTTGGACAGATTATAAAGATATCCCAATGTCAAACACTCCAGAAGACCTATGAAGACGAGACCAAAGTTTGCGACAAAATGGTCAACTATATCCAGCCAGTATATTCCGCTACCTGTTGTGAATATTAGACTTGTCAGGAATCCTATCACACACACTATCGCTGTTGCTTTTGTCTTGGATAGTTTCCATTTTCTGTTCAAAGATGCTGATAGAGGTTCTATCATTGAGAATGCAGAATCTATGCCAAATGTAAGAAGAGCTATGTAAAAAATCACACCAAAAATGCTGGCAGCGAATGGTAAAAGTGAGATAGCGGTCGGGTAGGTTATAAATGTGAGGTGAGGACCCGCTATTCCCAATTTGTCTATATCCGTAGATGTTATGTGTGAAAGATATCCTACCACGCTGAAGACGGTAAATCCAGCTAAAAAGGATGTTCCAGCATCAGCAAGGGATGTTATGAAAGCGTTATTTGAAATATCCGAATCTCTCTTCAGATAACTGGCGTATGTTATCATTATACCCTGAGCGAGACTCAGAGAGAAAAATATCTGTGCATACGCTGATAGCCACACATTAACATTCAAAAGTTTGGAAAAATCGGGAGATAGATAGTAGCTCACACCCTCCACAGCCCCGGGAAGAGTTAAACCCCTTATCGTGAGTATTATCAGGAGTATAGTTGGAAGTGGAACGGTTATGGCGACAATCTTCCCTATTCTATCAACGCCCTTGTACAAGATGATGAAGATGGAAACCCATATAGCGATGAGTCCAAGAAAAACCGGAGGGCTTATCCCTCCGATCTCAGATATTCCAGATGTTTTACCAAGGAAAGTGTAGAAGAAATTTTCAGCATCTGTCCGCCACATCAGATTCACAGAAAAAACCATATACGCAAAACACCAAGCCATAACAACAACATAGTATGATGCCACTATGAAGGGAACAAGAGAAGATAGCCATCCCACCCACTCCATATTTTTACTAACCTTTTTGAATGCCATAGGTGGTGGTGACCTCGACCAGTGCCCTAAAGAAAACTCCAGAATCATCAGTGGAATGCCAGCGGTGAAAAGTGCTACAAAATAGGGTATAAGGAAGGCGCCGCCGCCGTTCTTGTAGCACACGTAGGGGAACCTCCATACGTTCCCAAGTCCAACGGCGGAACCTATGGCTGCCATTATGAAGGCAAATCTGGAACGCCATGTTGAAGGTATAGTATCGCCCAAATAATGTATTTATTTCGAATAATTTTATTTTTACTGTTTTCTCTTTATTATAGAATTATTCTTCTGGAGTGATTACTATTTTTATCTCATCGTTGCCACCGTGTGGGTCTGTTGGACCATAGGTAGCCTGTATCCTGAATGTAGCAACTATGGGCTGGAATATGACCTTGAACATCTTTTTCGTAGCTTCTTCGAATTCTGAGAAACTGTGTATGTGTGTCACCCAGCCGCCACCTTTGTTGTATGGAGGAGCTATGTATCCTGGCTGAGGCCATATTATGCTGTTGTTAAGCCAGTATATATCGGGTTCTGGACCAACAGCTAGACAGTCAAACTCATCCTGATCCTCATCCATACTGAGGAGGTCTATGAGATAATCTCTCGCCTCTTCCACATCCTCTCTCCATGGGTCAGTCCAGTGAGCATTCCAGTATTCATTCTCAAAACCGTCCATGAGGAGGACTTTGTCAGCCTCTATCGAGACATCATCTATCCATACCCTCTCCCATTCCAAGTCAGATTTGAATGCTATCCTGAAGTTGGGCACAAAATATTGGGGATCTGTTATCACATCATGATAGTGTAACCATATATACTTACTTGGATTTGCACCCAGATCAGTTATGAAGTTGTATGATGTTCCGTTGTAGTAATAAAGCTCCAGATCAGTGTCCCACCACCATTCCCAGTTGCTCAGTTTGTACCAGAAATCGACACATATGAGGCTGGCATTACTAGCATCCAAATCCTTTGTCACAAACCATCCTGTTGTGACGTAAGGAGCGGTTGCAGACGCAGAGCCACTATGCGCCTCATATGTATCCCTGTACCAGGGGTTACCACCCCACTCAGCATTATGTGTACCGTGGATATGTATACAGTTGGGCAACCCATCTGTTATTAAACACACAACCGTTCTGTTGTCCTCATTGAATCTTGGGCTGTTGAATATCTCGTCAGCAGCTAATCTAATTGCGCTTCCCATAGGTGTCGCTCCACGAAGCTGTCCCATATTCCTCACCTTGTTTGATATGCTTATGTAGTTGTCCTGCGTTACTATCACAGGACCTATCCTTGTCTCCGCATGAGGCGGGTACCAGCTTCCGAATTGAATTATGGTGAGTTCCACGCTTCCATCATGCGGAAATACGCTTTCGTTCTCTATCGCGTTGGCTAAACCTTCTCTTACAAGTTGCCAGTCTGAACTGATTATGCTCCCTGAACCATCGAGAATCAATGCCAACTGTGTGAATGGCCTCTCGCCCGCCGGCTCCACTTTCGCCCTGATGCTTAAATTAACAACCTCTCCAACATCAAGTTTATCGATATGCCATATACCCGAAGTATGCTTGTAGAATCCCTTACCTGTCGAGTTGCTCACATGCCTCAAGCCAGGAGGTAGAGAACAACTAATATCTATATTTTTCACTCCAACGTCACCATGCACACATCTCAGTGTTATATTAATCGTTATAATATCACCAACATGCACAACGTGGGGCGACACAGATGCCGTAACCTCCAAATCACTCATCGGTTGCATCGGAAGAATATTAAAGAAAAGCATTGTATTACGAGTTGGATCTATTATTGTGACTTTGGTTTTGTTGAAATTCTCAATATAATTGATATCGTAACTGAAAGGTATGTAAATTTTCTCCCCAATATCCCATTGGTGATTCTCATTTGCAGGCGCCGGAAGCAAATCCTCCACTTTCTTCTTGTACTTTGTACCGTTTATCACATACGTGATATAAGCATCTCCAGGTATGGGCTCCCCACCAAGATGCTGTAAAACAATGTAACGTCCCTGAACATCGGCTCCAATATTTATAACGGTCTCAGCCTGTGGCGCTTCAGTGGAAAGAACGACATAATATACTGCTGAAACGGTTGGTATTATTATGGTCAAAAGTAAAAGTTCGCCGATAATCTCTGATGCGCCGGCATCCCATCCCATAGCATGTATATATCCCGCTCATACATTATTAATTATTCGCTCAGGGAGATATCGGCAAGAATTTCCACATATCTGAGATTGAGCTGGTTTGTTGTTTCAGTAAGATTAACAACAACCGTATTTCCATTCCTCGAAACCATGTCGGAAGTGTAAGGATTATTGGACTTACCAAACAAACTTTTGAAGAAACTTTCCCACGCATTCGGATAGTTTGTCGTAATGTTTATATAGGTGACGTTATCAATTGTCAGCATACCCTGGGCATTTTTAAACTCGACCCACAGGGGATATACACCGTGACCACTCAAAGAGGGTGCTCCAAGGGTTGTGATATTGATAATTGTAAAGTAGATACCATCATAATCTGCAGTAAAGAGTGGTTTACCGAGCAGTGTGTTGTTGACTGATTGATTCAATATAAGTGCGCCACATTCATAAACATACTCCTGATTTACAAAGTATGAATTTCTCGATAAAAATCTCACCTTTCCAACTTTATAAACCCACTGGTTTGTAGAATTCTCTATTGTGATAGTACAACTATTCTCCTTTATTTCAAGTGTGTCATAGGTTCTTCCTTTTCCAATGATAGGAACGTTACTGGCACCAAGAGAAATAGGGACAGAGATGGCAGTGTGCTGCCTAATCAGAGATAACATATCTATGGCATATTTGAGTTGAATAAACTGACTTTGTACATCCTGCATGTGAGAGGCTTCGACCTCCTTTAGCCACTGTGGAACATAAGCCACATTTATTATGGTTACAACAGCCACTATTAATCCTATTAGAAGTACAGCAACAACAATACCAACTACGGCTTTATCGGATCTCCTGCATCCCATCCAGGTTTAAAATGATGATTTCACTTATTAACTTTTCCCGGTTCGGTGCTTTGTGTAATATACTCTCGCCCTGAGGATATGTCAATACATTCAGAGTATGGTTCCCAACCATACCTTAACCCTCCTAAATACCTCTTTAACACTAAAAGGTATTTTCCAAATCCGTGGTTACTCCAGAAAAAATACTTTCAACCACGCATCTCATGATGTACCAGCTTTCTCTCTTTCCATTTTTCATTGTCACACTTTTGAGCAATAACTGCTTTTCCCTCCAACTGGAGGATCTATTGACAAAGTACAGGAATTTTCCTCACATTTATTTCTACCATTACACCAAATTCATCAATCTCTTCAAATAACTCGCTCAGATTCAAAATGCGATTGCTCTCATTTGATCTGGATTTATTGTATTCTGCTCGTGGATAGCTACATCCTTATTATTCTTAACGGTCCGAAGCAATACAAGGAGAAAGATTTAAATCTTCAATGGATATCGCACACCATGGTGATACCGTGGCAAAGAGGTTTGTCTTTCTACTGCTGGTAGTATCCTTCTCTGCAATTCTGCTGATGGTAGGTTGTGAAGAAAAAGAGAAGCCATCAGGCGGAAGCGAAGGCGGAGAAACACAGAGCGAGGGCAGCGAAGAGGAACAGCAGCAGGAGCAA
>JAGGWT010000116.1 GCA_021163455.1 Thermoplasmata archaeon
TATTTACTCTGGTGGATTGTTCTGCCATGTTATGTACCAGAAGAGCATGTATTCCTCATCATGGTCATTTTGTCTGTTGTAGTTGTAACCTTGGTAGTGCAGAGTTTTGTCGTGATCTATATCAACATTCATGTCCAGATAGTCACATTTCGCTGGGGATTCAAAAGGACGTGTAAAGAATCCTTCTGTGGAAGCGCCATTCCCCTGTATTGTTCCTGACTGTGGAAGCAGCTGTACACAGTATATCTGTTGATCATCATCTAAGTAGAACTTGTCTTCCCAGCTTGCAGAGAAATCATACGGATTTGTGCTTATCATGGCATACTCTGCCTTATACCACTGTGTTATCCCCCAGTGGTATCTTCTTATTATTCTAGGTGTAAGATCATCTGGACACATATTACCTTCGGGTCTGTATCTGTTGGGCGCAGTTTTTACGTACCATCCAAGAGTGTTACCCTGCTCTTCCAATTCTTTTTCCATCTCTGCTTTTGCCTGCTCATCGGTGTATTCAGGAACTGCAAACACTGGTATCGCTGTACAGAATAGCAGTAGCGCCAAAAACGTCGCAAACATTGTTCTTTTCATTTCCCCCATCACCAGCAAGTGGAAATGCTGACGTCCTTATATATATATATTGCGTTCGCTTTTTGAATGTTAGATAGCTCCTGTGAGAAAATCGACAGAGATCAGGATTTGAAATCCTGATCCTCATGGTGGCCATAATGGTGGCTCTCCTTATACGGAGAAAGAAATGATGTGCAGCATGACCTGAAAACCATCAGATATGCATTTACACGAGATTGAACAGTATCAATACTCCTATAAGACAGCTCGCTCCCAGCAGATCTATCACGCTTGTTATTATTGGTATGGTGACGTTATCCGGATCTATACCTTTCCTGAAAGAGTACACAGATACAGTATAGGTCACTGCGTCTATCAGAAAAGTGAGTATCTGACCCGAGATTATGGAAACAGTAAGCAGGTTCTGCAGAGATAACGTGCGTATTCCCATTATGTGGGATGAGATGTAGACAAATAGACCAACCAGAGAGAAAACAAAGAGAGAAAGAACATGTGCGAACAGAAACAATCTTATGGTATTTCTGGAGAGTATCCTTTCATAGTCCAGCGTACCGAGATGTAGAGACGATGATATTCTGGATGCAAGTATCCCTCCGATGGCGCCGCCGTCCTCGAGGAATGGAGGTATTAAGATAAGGAGACCGGGTATAGTTATGAAGTTCTCTATGCGTGTACTCAGGACACCTCCGGAAAATAGACCAAGGATGCCACAGATGGAGAGAATGGGTAAACTCTCTTTCAGAATACGGTTGTAGTGGTGCTTTTCGTTCTTTATCGTGTAAAGGTAATGCAGAGCTATTATTAGAACAATGAATATGAAAACCATGAGATCCTTGGCAATAGATGGAAGCTGGAGAACCGGTGCCACAAAGAGGAACATGAGAGGAAGTGTTACCATATCACCAACCAAAGTTATGAGAGGAGCGGTCACGTTATCGGGGTCCCATCCCTTTCTGAATGATAGAAATGCCACCAAGAATGTGAATAGGAGCATGATTATTGCGGAGCTTATGCCCGTGGCTATGGAAATTACAATGAGGTCTTCATAGCCTGCACTTATACCCATAAGGTTGGCAAATATTGCCGATGAGAACCCAAGGAGAATACTCATGGATGCTGTTAAAAAAAGAGATGAGTTTATATTCTGCGATAGTATTGGATTTAGAGAGAAATTCGGTTCTATTTCTCCGGTATGGAGATATGTACCAAGTCTCGAGCCGAGGGAAGCGAAAATGTTTCCCCTCATACCAATGGTCGGAGGAATCATTATCAGCAGGGCTGGTAGAAGTTTCAGATAACCTGTAAAAACACCCATCACAATTCCGGTGATCAGATCTCCTATGGTGCACAGAAAAAGAGAGAAAAATCCTTCAAGCAGGTCTCTCCCAAATATGGAGCGGACTACAGAGATCGCTGAAATGATGGCATGCATTCCTTTCTCTACCTTCATGGGATCCCTGTCCTACTGTATTGGGTGGTCTATCACCTTCTTCCAGCATGTTCTTTCAACCACTCCTTTTAAGAAACGTTAACATTAACGCTTTATATAGATTTTTTTCTTCACAGGATGAAAATCAATCTTTCTGATCCTCTATAATCCTTCTCTTAATCGATTCCACCCTTTCTGAAAATTTTCTGGCATGCAGGCATTCATTCTCAAATGCTATCTCTATCTCATCGGGGGAGAAATTCTTTGTTTCGGGGCAGAGATCCAGTAACTTGAAACCATCTGCCTCCATTATCACCGGAAAACTCTTACAAGCCAAAGGGCGATATCTGTATATAATACAACCTTTCTCCTCGCTGTAGAATGGACATCTCCTGCTACCCAGATCCCACTCTATCACCCTTACAATCCCCTTTGCGTTCACAAGTACGAGTTTGGGAACAGGATTGAAATTTACACCCTTTTCTCTGGATAGTTTTTCCATAAGGGTTTTCTCTTCCGGAGATAGTGGGATGCTGAACTTTTCTGGTGGTATAGCTAGATAGAGACCGTATTTTTCCAGAGTTCTGAAAGCTCTCTCGATTCTCCTGCTCTCATCTTTCGAAAATCTTCCACCTATATCAGTACAGCATCTTCCGCATCTTTTACAGATGAATTTCTTCATCAGAACAACCTGCTCTGACCAAACATGTTCTTCATTCTCTGAAACTTCTGCAAGGCTGTCATTACTCTATCTTTTGAGAACTGATGCTCATCACAGAGCATGGCTATAACTTCTTTTTCATCAGGAGGATGCCACTCCAGTTTGTAATCATCCGTAACCTCCGGCTCGAGAAAAATCTCTCTGACCGTTTTCAGTGTGTTCTCATCTATCGCATCGTGCTTACCTATGGCTTCGAGAGCGTTCTCGATATTCCCATATTTCTTTATCAAATCATAACTCTTCTTTGGACCTATTCCCTCAACGCCTTCATTGAAATCTGTTCCTATCAGTATAGCCATATCCACAAGTTGCTCTCTCGTGACCCCCAGATTTTTGAGGGTCTCCTCTAACTTCACGAGCTCTGGCTCTATCTTTATGTAAACCTGCTTGTTTGGCAACTTTCTTCTACCGCTGATCGTAAGATTTCTAACAAGCACAGGCGCTCCGAAGAGTAAAGAATCAGCATCTTGGGAAGCGACGGCATAGACATCTCCTTTTCTAGCCATATAACTTGCCTGGGCTTCGCCTTCGCTCGGCGCCTGGACCCACGGTATGCCCAGTAAATCGAGGAGTTTCTTGCTCTGCTGGAGAATTTCATCTGTGATTCTCGATGCCTGCTGGGCTTTCTTCCTTGCTGTTTCTATGTCTCCCTTTTCTAGTGCCTCCTTCCATTCCTTCTCCGCTTCTTCTCTGATCTCCTTTCTCTCCGCTAGAGTCTTTGCCTTTAGAGGATGTGGGGCTCCATCAAAAACATATACGGGCATTATGCCTGATTCAACGAGATTTGCTGTCCTGTAGAGAAGTCCAGAGAGATGAGAGGTTATTCTTCCTTGGGAGTCCATCAGGGGTGTTCCATCTCTCTGTCTGATTATTGAGAGGAACTGGTAAAGAGCGTTATAGGCATCTATGGCTATGATTTTCCCAGAAAGGTCTTTTAGTGAGCACTTTTCTTTTGTAAGCAGATCTCCAAGGTTTACGCCCATCGATTGTTGAATCTCCTGAAAGAATAAATCTTTTGCCTAAGAGGTTTTTGCATGTAATGATATATGGCACAAGAAGGCGAAGCAGACGTATCGATCTCATTTCTGTTCGTAAGGTTGTGATCTTTTACATCAATCTGCCCAGATGCCTCTAAATTTCAGCGAATTTGAAAAAACCTATGAATTTTGAAATTCGAAGGGTGTATCTGTCTTGCCTGTCTAGATTCTTCCATATCTGGATTTTCATTTTTATCTCAGATGCTGGTCAAACAAAACCTATATTACAACAAAGTTGATAATAGACGAGGAAGAGAGAATGATAAAAAGGATAGTCATACCCACAGATGGATATGGACTGGAGGATCATGTAATAAAGTATGTTGCAAGAGCATTTCCATCTGCTGAATTTTACCTGATAAGTGTCGTTAACACATGTGAGAGAGGAGTACAGCTAACAAACTTGCTTTATAAAGAGATGAGAGAAAGTGCAGAGAGGGCGATAGAAAGGGGAAGGGGATTGCTTGAAGAGGAAGGGATAAAAAGCACAAACATAAAAAGTAGAATTCTGGAAGGTTTGCCCTCAAAAAGGATTATTAAATATGCTAACAGA
>JAGGWT010000072.1 GCA_021163455.1 Thermoplasmata archaeon
GTTCCCTTATTTTCTCAGGTCTTATCGTTGCTGTGGATTCATAAACGATATCGGCATCTATCTCTCTGCTCACCGATGCGCAGATTTGAAGGGTGTTGATGGCTTTCCTCATATCCCCTCTCGCTATAAAGGCGATCGCATCAAGAGCATCTTTTGTAATCTGTAGATTTTCTCTGCTGGCTATCATCTGGAGATATCCTTTAATATCATCATCAGAAAGTGGTCTGAATCTGAAAATGGCACATCTGGACTGTATTGGCTCAATAATCCGGGATGAATAATTTGCAGAAAGTATGAATCTGCATATCCTCGAGTACATCTCCATGGTTCTCCTCAGCGCCGCCTGCGCCTCGCTTGTCAGAGCATCTGCCTCATCAAGAAATATTATCTTAAAACCAACATCACCAATTGGCGCGGTTCTCGCAAAATCCTTTATCTTTCCCCTGACAACGTTTATTCCTCTTTCGTCACTCGCATTGAGTTCCTGAAAATTCTGTTTCCAGTGCTCTCCGAAGAGCTCTCTCGCTATAGCAATAGCACACGTTGTTTTACCGGTACCGGCTGGACCTGCAAACAGAAGGTGAGGTATGTTTTTCGTTCTGACATAGGCTGATAGTCTTTCCACGATTTCCCTGTGACCCACGACCTCTTTCAGGGTCTTTGGTCTGTATTTTTCTATCCAGATATCCTGCATACGGTACAGATAATGATAACATTTTTAATAATCTTTCATTTTCCCGATAAGTGATGCCATTTATACCAAATTCTTGGATAAAGGATGAAATGCTAAAAGAGATGGGTCTCAAAAGCGTGGATGAATTGTTTTCCGATATACCCGAGTCCATCAGAATAAATGATTTGAATCTCCCCGATGGATTATCGGAAGATGAGGTTGTAAAATTAATTGATGGTATATCAAGAAAAAACAAGCCCTTTCCAGAATTTTTATCCTTCGCTGGTGGTGGTATTAAGCCGCACTATATCCCCTCTGCCGTGAGACACATACTGCTGAGGTCTGAATTCTACACATCCTACACCCCCTATCAACCAGAGGCATCCCAGGGATTCCTGCAGGCGATGTTTGAGTATCAGAGCGTGATAGCAGAATTAACGGGCATGGATGTTGCAAACTGCTCGCTCTATGATATGTCCACCTCGCTGGGAGAAGCAGTTAGAATGTCCATCAGAATAAACGGAAGAAGAAGGATTCTCATTCCCAGAAATATATCATGGGAGAGAAAATCCGTCCTGAAAAACTATATCGCGGGTCTGGATGCGGAGATTGTAGAAATCGAGTATGATAAGAAAACTGGAAAGATGAGTCTGGATGACCTTGCAGACAAGATAGATAATGAAACAAGCTGTGTGTACATTGAAAATCCGAATTATTTCGGAATTTTTGAGGATGATGTTGATGAAATTTCAGAGGTTGTTCACAAAAAGGATGCTCTCATGATAGTCGGTGTTGATTTACTATCTCTCGCTATTGCAAAGCCGCCAGGCGAATACGGTGGCGATATAGTCATAAGCGAGGGGCGCACCTATGGGACTCCCATGAATTTTGGTGGCTCCTCTCTTGGAATTTTCGCATGTAAAAAACGCTTCATAAGAAATATACCGGGAAGAATTATAGGAATGACCCATGATATTGATGGTAACAGAGCGTTCTGTATGACTCTGCAGACAAGAGAACAGCATATAAGAAGACAGAAAGCCACAAGCAACATATGTACAAATGAGAATCTGAATGCACTGGCAACACTCGTTTATATCTCTTTACTGGGAAGTGAAGGGCTGGTCAAACTTGCAAAGAAGAACATGGAAAATGCACGGAAACTCTACGAAAGTTTGATTTCTCTACCGTGGTTCAAACCTGTATTTTCTTCCTCTTTCTTCAATGAATTTGTTCTCATGTCTACACAGGATGTTTTTTACATGAACAGGGAACTTTTAAAGAAAGATATAATGGCGGGTCTTCCTCTCGAGAAAGAGTTCCCCGAACTGGAAAAATGCATGCTGTTTGGAATTACGGAACTTTATGATGAGAATGATATCGCAAAGCTAATTTCAGCAATAAAGGAGGTCTACCATGTATAGATTTGCAAGCTTTGATGAACCGATTCTCAACAGGTTACCCCAAAAGAGAGTGGAAGTAAATCCAGAAATTGAGTGGGTTCCGGAAAAACTGAGAAGAAAAACCCCTCCAAACATCCCGAATCTTGAAGAGCAGCAGGTTGTGAGGCATTTCTTCAGATTGAGCCAGATGAACTACGGAATAGAGAATGGAATGTATCCTCTCGGCTCATGCACGATGAAGTACAACCCCAAAATATGCGAAGATATAGCAAACTGGAGGGCATTTACAGACATCCATCCCTATCAAAATGAGTCAACAGTTCAGGGCACTCTTCAAATCCTGTACGAACTGGAACAGATGCTGAAAGAGATAACCGGAATGCACGCATTTTCTCTCCAGCCAGCGGCAGGCGCGCACGGCGAATTTCTCGGAATGCTCATTGTAAGAGCATATCATGAATCCATGGGAAATGAAGAAAGAAGAGAAGTTATAGTTCCAGATACAGCCCATGGAACAAATCCGGCATCCGCAAGAATGGTGGGTTTTGATGTTATAGAAATACCTTCAAACAGCGAAGGTACGGTTGACCTGAAGGTGCTCGAGAAAACACTCTCAGATAAGACCGCTGCACTCATGCTCACCAACCCAAATACGCTTGGTATTTTTGAGTCAGATATTCTCGAAATAGCAGACATGGTTCATGATGCTGGAGCCCTGCTCTATTACGACGGTGCAAATCTAAATGCGATACTTGGCAAAGCGAGACCTGGTGATATGGGATTTGACATAGTTCATCTGAATCTTCACAAAACCTTCTCCACACCGCACGGCGGCGGTGGGCCAGGAGCAGGACCCGTAGGTGTAAAAGAAAGTCTTTCCAAGTTTTTGCCGGTACCGAGAATCAAAAAGGAAGGTAATAGATATGTTCTTGACTACAACTATCCACACTCCGTGGGAAAAGTAAGGGATTTCTATGGGAATATTGAGGTGTGCATAAAGGCGTATGTCTATCTGCTTCTGATGGGAAGAAACGGTCTCAAAGAAGTTGCCGAAATATCTGTCCTTAACTCAAATTACATGAAAGAAAAACTGAAGAAATCTGGATTCTACCACCTTCCTTACAGAGACCTCAGAAAACATGAATTTGTAGTTAGCTGCGAACCACTGAGAGAGAAAAAAGGTGTAAGAGCTATAGATGTGGCAAAAAGGTTACTGGATTATGGCTTGCATCCTCCAACAATATACTTTCCCCTTATAGTTAAAGAAGCTTTGATGATAGAGCCAACAGAAACAGAAACAAAGGAAGATCTTGATAGATATGTTGAGGCATTGCTATCTATAGCGAATGAGGACCCGGAAATTGTGAAAGAGGCACCATCAAAAACACCGAACAGAAGGATAGATGAAGCTTTCGCTGCCAAGAATCTGGTTCTTACGTGGAAGGATATATAGATTTTTAGGCAATAAAGGAAAGGAACGGCACAATAAGAAGAATGATGCTGATTATTCCCAACGAGAATAAAACCGGTCCCGGTCTGTATTCCTCAGGCAGTGTCACATAGTTGATGTAGAGGGTTCCTATCCCATAGATAATCACTCCTATCACCCCTATGAACAGAAGAGTTATGCTCAACATGACTATTACCGAGAGACCAAAACGCATCAGTATGGCAAGAGGTACGCCAAGAGCAATGACATATATCAGGAAATACTGCAGGAATTTTCTGTATTCGAGTTTTGCTACGAATCCAAAGAGGTTTTTACTTGTCTCATAAAGCATCCTCGATGCGGCTTCGAATCCTCCGTAAATAGTACCAAAGAAAGCAAAGAATACGCTTATCTGATACAGTGGTTTCAACCACGGAGCTATATTTGAAAATATTATGGCCTGCTTCTTGATGAGATCAATATCTGTCGGTATTTCATGTCTGGGCCCTAAAAGGTAGGCGCCGGCGAGCATGTAGGCTGCGGATGCTATAGACACAAAGATGAATGCAAGAGCGAGATCAACAAGTATAGGTTTGGTAAAGAGTTTTGCCTTTTTGATTTCTTTCCTGTCTTTTGGGAGATAATTCACCTTTCCACTTTTTACAAATATCGAAAATAGCCTTCTCGATAATTTTTCTGGATCATCTTCGCCTTTGAATACGCCCCACCCCTTTACTTTGACCCAAGATGCATAACTTATGAGGGTGATGATTGTTATGGTGAGTGTACCAACATATCCCAGAATGAGAAGCGGTATCGGTTTAGTGTTCTCTCCCATCTCGAGGACCCACTCAGGATATTTTGGAAAGTCACCTATTGTGAAGAAATGAGGAATTATTTCAGAGAGGTTCAGATTTGGTATAAGAGCAACAGACACGATGGCACCAACTGCAAGAATGATGACGAATATTAGCTGTGTAAATTCAAGCAATCGATATCTACCTGCAACGGCAAGTACTGCAGCAAGAAGACCGAAAATGATTCCCCAGATGAGATAATCTCCGAAACCAAAAGACCAGCTCAAG
This sequence comes from Thermoplasmata archaeon, assembly GCA_021163455.1. Classification (GTDB taxonomy): domain Archaea; phylum Thermoplasmatota; class E2; order DHVEG-1; family B18-G2; genus B18-G2. The sequence continues at coordinate 4,591 of JAGGWT010000072.1, forward strand.
GTCTGACCCAGTGAGGTTATGATTGTACCTGCGAATATCGGGACAAATATCACCATAATTGCTATGAAAATCAAATTGATAAGGCCTCTCAATTTTGTGGAGAAAACATCCATTACATTCAGACCCGTAATCAGGGTGTATCTGCAACTAATATAAGCTATGATATACGAAGCTATGTTTATCGTTATGAGCCACAGAAGCCTGGATCCAGCCCATGCCCCTATTTGAGGACCAAGTATCAGCTGTCCCTGACCGATCGTCACAGAAGCTATAACTGCTCCCGGTCCAAAAAACAAAAGATATTTGAGATACTTTTTCAGAGAGGGTTTCTCTTTAAGAACTTCATCTGGCTCGGGAAAAGTGATCTTATCCATTCTATCACATCCCCTTTTCAGGATTCAAGGGAAAGCATTCTTCTTACCTCTTCAGCACATCCTCTAACCTCTTCACCTCTCACTCTTTTGACCTCTGGCTCGAGAACAGGACCAAATCTATCACAGACAGGGCAATGCTCCAGCATTCTCACCCTGTCACCAGTAACAATGAAACCAGGATAACTGTATGTTGTGGCATCTAGGAATGCAAATCTTCCATATTCTCCATAGTCAACTGGTTCCATATTCTTGTCCACGACGAGTGGGTAGTAGAAGGTTGTGGGCAGATGAAGATAATGTCCCTCTGGACAGTGTATAGCAGCTCCATTACCCTCTACCATTCCATAAAGATCTAAACAGAGTTCATCGTTGATACCAAAAATTTTCTCAACGTCTTCTCTGAACATATCCACAGGCAACCTTTTGTCTTCCTGTATTTTCCATCCACCTCCCGTAACAACAGCACCTCTATCTTTGAAATCAAAAGTTTTTCCCCTCTTTTTCAGATATTCCATTACTTCATACAGGATGTAGGGTGCACCTATAAACCCTATTTTTCTACCCTTTTTTTCATTTTCCTCAAGCCAGCTAACTATTCTCTTTATTGTCTTCCTATTGCTAAGAGCGGAGGAAAATCTCAAAATTTTTGCCTTTATACCCTTGCTTCTCATCAACAAACTGATTAATTCAGTTGTTACCTTTCTATCAATTGCACATCTTGCATCTCTAACTGCATCATACAACACACTGCACACTTTTCCAGCGAAAAGAAAAGTTTTAAATGGATTTGGCATAAGTAAATATACCGACATATCGTAATCCCAGAAAGGATATATCATTGTAACAACTGCTTTCGCAAAGATATACTCGGCCATATTAAAGGTTCTCTGATCCCTTGGAATAAAAGTGTGCTTCCCGCTTGTTCCACTGCTGTGTGATATAACAAGACCCGCAGAGTTGAAATCCTTTAGTATATCGTCGTACGATGGTTTTTTCTTTCTGATCTCTATCTCAGGGAGTTCTCCTGTAAATATGTTAGCGAGCCACACGGCAAATTCTTTCCCGTCCGGGTAATTCTTGAAAAATTTATCTTCCAGCAATGGTATCTTTAGCAGATCGTCGTGGCTTTTTATATCATCAGGAGATATATTACGATTCTTACACAGGTTTCTATAAAATGTATTCATCTCGTACTGTCTTTTAAATTGGAATTTTATGGATTTGAATCTGAGTTCGTTTGCTTCTTTTGGATCCACTCTGTAAAAGTCTCTCACTCCATACACTGCTTTCTCAACGGGTCCCCATTCGGATTGAGGCACTATATATTTGCTTATCTGCTTCTCGAATTTTTTTATATAATCCTCAAATGATGCCATTGATGGGAGATAAAATTGTTTTTCCTTTATATCCTTTTCTTTTAATTTTACATATTATGGCGCTTTTTTTGCAGAATTTACCCGCTCTATCTTCTAAATTTCAGTTTCTCTGTTTTCTCCATAAGATGAGGTTCAAGCGCTACAGGTCTGTATCGCTCTCTCGCCTTCCTATCATACTCTTCCTCCCCACCCGCCTCCTCTATTATCTTTTTACCTCTTTCAATCTGCTCCAGTATGCTTTGATTTAATCTAGCAAGAGGTACCTTTGCTATCTTTTCATACATCA
>JAGGWT010000033.1 GCA_021163455.1 Thermoplasmata archaeon
GGTTTGAAAGAACTCTATCTGGTAAAACCGTGCGCTATTGATGATAACGCCTACATGATGGCTGTTCATGCAGGGGATATCCTGGATAAAGCGAAAGTTTTTGATGATTTTGAAGATGCCCTGAGAGCGGTGGATTTATCCATTGCAACCACATCTATCATAGAGGAGCATCGTAAAGCCTGTCTGAGGAAAGCTTTCACACTGAAAGAGGTTGTTGAAGAAATATCCGATTTTAACGGAAAGGTGGGTCTGTTTTTCGGGAGGGAGGACTACGGGCTTTACAATGAAGAGATCAAAAGGTGCGATATCTTGGTAACCATACCCACAAGCGAGGAGTACCCTTCGCTCAATCTATCTCATGCTGTCTGTATATGCTTGTATGAGCTGTTTTCTCAGGGATTTGACAGAAGAATAAAGGATAGAAACATAGGCACAAGAGAGAAGGAAAAAATGATGGAATTTCTCATAGAACTGCTGAATCTGATAAATTATCCGGAGCACAAGATGGAAAAGGCGGAGATAACCCTCAGAAGAATTCTCGGGAAAGCAAAACTCACGGAACTGGAATATCACACCCTCATGGGGATTCTCAGAGAGACAATAGACAGGTTGAACTCTAGATAGTCTCTATGGAGAACAGAACTTTTGTGCCTTTGAGTACAGAGTGTATCTTATCAGCGAACCATACAAGTTCTTCGAGCCTGACATCTTTGTTTCCCCAGTCATAGACAAAATCGTAATTTCCGGATGTCGCTTTGAAGCCCAGATTCATCAGCTGATTTTTTACCTCCGAAGGTAATGCCCCTTCGCTGTTGAAGTAAATCTTCAGGTACGTTTTCATCAAGGATGGATTATCATAAGAGTATTAAATGATTACGATTCAGCTGGAGATATAAACCGGGTATGGCGAGAAGCACAGGATTAAAATAATCATGGCGACAGCAAACAGAATCTTTCTTTTTGTGTCAACCTTTGATATATCGTTGAGTGGAGGAGGATGACCGACTCCAAACAGGAGAGCTATGATAAGTGCAAATGCGAACCATCCTGTAAACAGGAGAGTAATTACTGCTATCCATCCGATATGTTTCTGTTTATCGCCAAGTACAGCCCTGGCTATATGCCCGCCGTCAAGCTGCCCTATGGGCAAGAGATTCACAGACGTAATAACAAGACCAACCCATCCCGCAAATGCTGCGGGATGTAGTATGATGGTATATTGATATGTTGATATATTCAATATCAATCTGGTCAGAATATCGAACAGTAAAAAACTTCCGAGAACGATCTTTCCGCTTGCACTTTCTTTTGGAACAATTTCCGAGTTCATTATACCGTATATGACTATTGGTATAGCGACCATGAATCCAGCGATGGGACCCGAAAAACCAATGTCAAAGAGAGCCTTCCTATTGTGAATTGGTTCCCGGCTTGATATGAGAGCTCCAAAAGTTCCTATGTTGAAACCAAAGATCGGGGGCACAGGTATAAAGAAAGGAAGAGAAGTTTTTATGTTGTGTTTTCTGGAAGCGAAGTAATGTGCCATTTCATGTACACCAAGTATTGTGAGCAGGGGTAGAGAGAACTGAATAAAACCATTCAGCAAATTCTCAAACTTCATTATCTCTTCGATTGCACCTGCCTCCAGAAGAGACATCTTATCAGACATGAGGAGAGAACCGGTAAGTGTGGTGGTTATAAGCGTTGCTATTAAAAGTGCAAGATTTACAGCAGTCGATGTTCTCTTCCTTTTCACCTTTGCTGGGAAGATATACAGGACATACTCGCCGCCCTCCTTCCTTATGAGTGGTATGAAATTGTACCTGGAGAGATTCTCTCTGAGGAGGTCAAACTTGTATTCGATATCCTCTTCTCCATCGATATTACAGAAAAATATCAATCCATCCTCTTCCACTCTACTGTCATAAAATGGAAAGTATCTTTCAACTTCCGACTTTATTCTTTCTATCGTATATTCTTCAATTCTATCCATCATAGCAATCTCTTTGCAGCTTTTATCAGTCCATCGAACGGCGGCGATGGTTTCATGGGTCTTGATTTGAATTCTGGATGGGCCTGTGTTGCAACGAAGAATCGATGACCCGGTATCTCCAAAAATTCCATTAATCTTCCATCTGGTGATTTTCCGGAAAATACCATACCGTGCCTTTCCAGAATCTCAACATAATCTGGATTTACCTCATATCGGTGCCTGTGTCTCTCATACACGATATCCTTTCCGTAAAGTCGGTGAACGAGTGTCCCCTTTTTCAGGCATGCCGGATATGCGCCCAGCCGCATGGTGGCGCCATACCTGGATTCCCTGATTATCTTCACCTGTTCAGGCAGATATGTTATAACGGGATGAGGCGTATTCTCGTTTATCTCCGTGGAATTTGCCCCCTCGAGACCACACACATTCCTTGCAAACTCAACGACAGCAAGCTGCATGCCAAGGCAGAGACCCAGAAAGGGTATGTTATTTTCTCTGCAGTATTTTATCGCAAGTATTTTTCCTTCTATACCGCTCAAACCGAAACCTCCAGGTACTATAACACCATCCAGTTTATCGAGTATTCTGAGATTATCTTCGTTTCTCTCAAAATCCTTTGAATCTATCCATTCTATCTCTGGTTTAAATCCATTTTTCCAGGATGCGTGCTTGACAGCTTCTATGACAGATATATACGAATCAAACAATTTGAAAGAGCCAATATCAAAATACTTTCCAACAATACCTATCCTTACCTCCTCCTTAAGAGATCTCACTCCATCTATGAAATCTTTCCACTCTCTGTACCTCTTCCCCTTTTTCTTTCCCTCTATCCCGAGTTTTTTCAGGATCTTCTTCGACAGGTTCTGCTCTTCAAAAAGCAGAGGAACCGCATATATGTTGTCTATATCAGGGTCAGCTATGACATCTTCCTCGTGAACGTTACAGAATAGGGCTATCTTTTCCTTTCTTACATCATCTATTGGTTGCTCAGATCTTGCTATGATGAAATCCGGCTGTATACCTATCTCTCTCAGCAATTTTACAGAATGCTGGGTTGGTTTGGTCTTCTGTTCACCAAGTGTTGGTATAGAAGGTACATAAGTAACATGAACAAACAGTACATTTTCGCCTTCCAGCTTCATCTGTCTTACAGCTTCGAGAAAGAGAATATTCTCATAATCTCCAACCGTTCCCCCTATCTCCACAAGTACAAAATCCACACCTTCCTTTGCAACTTTCTTTATCCTTGATTTAATCTCATCTGTTACATGGGGAATGGGCTGGACAGTTTTTCCAAGGTATTTTCCCTGCCTCTCTTTCTGTATAACAGCATAGTATACCTGACCAGTGGTGATATTGTGGTCCTTTGGAATGTTTTTATCGAGAAATCTCTCATAATGTCCAAGGTCTTGGTCTATCTCTCCACCATCCTCTGTCACCCACACTTCGCCATGCTCCGTCGGTCTGAGGGTACCTGCATCATAATTTATGTAGGGGTCTATCTTTACCGCTGTAATATCGAATCCATAGAACTGGAGTATCTTACCTATGGATGCGGTGGTTATACCTTTGCCTAAGCCGGATATCACTCCACCTGTAACAACTATATAGTTCACCATCTCCATCAACAGTAAGAACGAATAAGATTTTTTGTTTAAATTGTTTCTGGTTCTGTCAGAACCATTTCCATATTTTTTTAAAGGCAGTTTTTTGTGCCAGACTCCAGTAGGTTGAAGATAGGGATATGAAGGTGCCGTATCTGAGAGAAAGTATAAATCTGTTTATTATGCTCTTCCATGAAAAAACCTCTTTAGCCACGTACGTCGCACCCTCTTTGAGCTCTTCTGGGGTCATATGTTTTGGAATAAATACAACATCCTTCATATTATATCTTGACCAGTCTTTAGTAATTATTCTATTTTCTTTCTCTAGTCTGGTGAAAAGAGGCGTACCTGGGAAAGGAGTGAGTATGTTAACTCCAGCAGAGTCGATGTCTATGTACTTCATAAGGTCTACGGACCTCTCGAATATATCTTTTTTGTCATCATCAAAACCGAAAACAAAAGAGCCGAGCACTGCTATGCCATGATCATGAATTCTCCTTACGGCATCTTTATAATCTCTGACTGCGCTGGGCAACTTTTTCATTTTTTCCATAGAACCTTCCGAGAACGTCTCAAATCCTATTGAGAAAGCAAAAAACCCGGCATCACTTGCCAGCTTAAGAAATTCGTCATCGAAAGCAGCCTTAACATTTATAAAACCTGCAAATTTTTTATTCATATCCGCCAATTTTCTGAACAGTTTTTTTGAGTGAGATATGTTTATGCTCAGTGAAGGATCAACAAATATGACAATTCTCTGTTCCACTTTTTCCAGTTCTTTTACGATATTCTCCACAGGTCTAATTCTATACTTCCTGCCCCCGAGAGGAGAATTTGAAATGCTACAGAATTCACAGCCGTATGGGCAACCCCGGGATGCCTGGGCGGTGTAGACAAGTGTTTTCCGCTGGAAAGCTTCTATCCGCGGCTCTGGTATGAGTTCTCCTTCAACAAAATCTGACCTGTAAAAAGGCTTGAGGGAACCTTTTTCAAAATCCTTCAATAGTTGATTCCATCCTGACTCGGCTTCCCCTATAAAGACCGCATCAGCATGCTCTTTTGCTTCGTGAGGGAGAGCCGACGCATGCCATCCTCCTATGACAACAGGAATTCCCCTTTTTCTGAATTCATCTGCTATCCAGTAACCCCTGGGGGCATTCAATGTCCTGAAAGATATGCCAACAAGATCTACATCTTCATTAAAACTCACTTTCTCAAAGGACTCGTCGACTATCTTCACAGAGTACTTTTCTGGGGTGACTGCTGCTATTTGTAGAAGAGTGAGAGGGGGCCAGTTGAATGCGAGGAGCCCTCGTATGGAAAAGTTATCAGGTCTTATGAGGAGGATTTTTGGTCTACTGTCTGTCATACTGGACTTGGTATATTTCCTGCAGTTTTTATTAGTTTTTCTTGGTCACCGGTCTTGATCTCTGTATCAGGAAAACAGAAATCAATATAAATGCTAACACGCATACAGGCACTGATGAGAAGAGGAAGAGAAAAGGATATAGCCACACTTACATCTGTGATAGAGTCTGAGATCGACATCCTCAAAAGACATGTTGAGATACTCATGCTGGTTATAAAACACGAGCCCATAGGCATTATAAAGCTCTCGGAAATGACAGGCTATCCTCAACATACAATAAGATATTCTCTTCATGTTCTTGAGCAGGAGGGCGCAATAGAGCCATCACCCAGGGGTGCGGTAACAACAAAGAAGGTTAAAACAGTGATAGAAAATCTAAAAAAGTCACTCAGTAATATAAGTAATGAGATAGAAGGAATCATAGACAAACTCTCCTGATGCCTCGGTAACTCAGCCTGGGAGAGTGCACGGCTGAAGACCGTGAAGTCGAGGGTTCAAATCCCTCCCGAGGCATCAAAACATTATTTCTATCGTTTTTGTTTTTATGAAAAATATTTGCTCCCCTGCAGATGATAGAAATGGTTGATATCCTGGGGTTTCAGACCCTCTTTTTAGCGATGAGAACGGGAGTTACCGGTATAAAGAAGGGTAGCAGCGGATGGGGGTATCGCTTTTGATCTACTGTCATGAAAACTCCTCTCTCAATCCAGCATATCGAAATTTCCAAATATCCTGCAGTATGCACACACCTCTCCTGATGTTGGCTCCCCGCATAGAGAGCATTCTCGAAGTTTTTCATCTTTCCTGAAAAGAGGAGAGATGTCGTTTATCGCAGATATCATCTGCTGTCTGAAATTCCTGTTCCATTTTTCTATATCGTAAAGTGTCCTGTACCAGTTCTCTCTTTTTCTATTGTAGCCACACTCCTTGGATTTAAATCTGCAGATGTGTTTTTCTGTGAAAGGTATGCCCATCTCTTTGCAGAATCTCAAATCCTCCATGTTGCCTACATTGAAAAGAGGTCTTATTCTGGTGAGAAGTTTTGGATGTGTTGAATCAACCCTTGCCCTGAAGTTGGAAATCCATGAATAGTTTTTTCCAACGAGGTTCTTCAGAAAGAATACAATGAAATCGTCCATGTTATGACCCGTAGCAACCTTATTTGCCCCTTTCTCTCTGGGCACTCTGTTCATCAAGTATCTTTTTGCTATACCACATACGCTGCATATTGGTCTGGAACCCCTGTAATCAAGAATATTGGGTGGCTCAACGGTTACAAGTTCAACACCGTTCATCTCTGCTTGCCTTTTTATAGGCTCTATCACCTCAGGCGAATCGTCCAGATTGATATAAAATCCTTTTATCTCACAATCTACTCCTTTCTCTTCAATAAATCTTTTCAAGACATAGAGACAGGATGCACTGTCCTTTCCACCACTCAGACAAACGAATATCCTGTCACCGTTCTCAACGAGTTTGTTTTTCTCTATAGTTCTGAATACCCTTCTGAGGTAGAGGTCGGTGAATCTGCCCATATATTTCGTAATACATGCAAAACTATTTAATACACATCCTGTTACCCTACCTGAGAAGAACTTCTTCTCACAAACAAAAAGGAGGTGAAGTGATGAGAAGCTTAGAGAAAGGCTTTGGAATACTGGAAGGTATGGACAGCGATGCACATAAAAGCGATGGAGCAGAACTCTGGACAGAGACAGGGCTCAAAGAAACAAAGATTTCATCTACAATCCGAATGCCTCTTCCAGTAACTCAACAAATCTGCTTGTAAATCTGGATGCAGCAGCACCATCTACAAGGTCATGGTCAAAGGATAGAACCAGATGGAGAATCTCCCTTATCTTTACTTCGTTGTTCACAACCCATGGTTTTTCTGTAACTCCACTCACAGAGAGAAGGATAGTGCTCATTCCACCGAGAGGTATGACCCATCCACTGAACCTGGAGAACATCCCCATTGATGTGACACCCACGGTTCCAAGATGTTTCTTTTTTATCAACCCTCTATTTCTGAGCAGTATCATTAGAAGTTTCTTCACAAAGTATGGCGATTTGAGAACAAATCTCTCAAATAGTGTTAGCTCCTTCATCAGAACCTGAAATTTTTCTCCTGATTTCCCCTGAGCACCTCTTATCTCATCTGTTATTTCTTCAACGCTTTTTTCGTTTGCTCTCCTTATAATGTATCCCATGGGTATGGGTTCTCCATCCACAACCTTCTCAACAGGTATACCAACATCAACATCATCAAACACGACTATCTTTTTTCTGCCCTGCCTGTAACAGTTCAAATCCTTGTGCTCCTGCAACGCCTGGGAGAGACACTTTATTATCCATGCCGTGAAAGAGATATCCTTGCCCTCTTCTTTTTTTCTGCGTATTTTTTCCCTTGCATCGGTAACATCCGCTTCAACCAGAAACTTTATGGTGCGCCGGCGCCATCCTTCAGATGCTACCAGTGTGATATTTTCCCTGTATCTTGAGAATGGTTTTGTTCTGTAGTTTCCTATTCTGTGCATGCGTCTGGAAATTGAGACAGCGTTTATATAAAGTTGGTCGTCTGCAATCCGAGATCATCTGCAACTCCCCCAACAATTTTATATACGGATACAATATTTCAAAAGTGTCTTAAGGGATGCACTCATAACAGGTGAGGATGTAGGTTTGGCAAGGAGGGAGCGGTCTGTATCTAAAGGAAATAAGAATGGAAAATTTCAAATCATTTGGTAGAAAGGTTGTTATTCCTTTCTTTCCAGGATTTACCGCTATAACGGGTCCAAACGGCTCTGGAAAAAGCAACATCGGAGATGCGATAAGATTTGTTCTCGGTCCAAAAAGCCCAAAAGCAATCAGAGCAGAGAGATTAACAGACCTCATTTTCAATGGTGGTAAGAACAAGAAAAGACCCGCAAATTACTGCGAGGTCTCTTTAGTATTCGATAACAGGGACAGAAAACTCCCCGTGGATTCGGATACCGTTGTTCTGACCAGAAGGATAAAGAGAGCACCTCTCAAAGATAATCCGGATAACTTTTACAGTTATTTCTACATCAATGGAAAATCAGCTTCTCTAACCGATTTCGTTAACATCCTTACCAAGGCGAGAATTTCCGGGGAGGGTTACAATCTTGTCAAGCAGGGAGATGTTACATCCCTGGTCGAGATGGGTCCCGTCGAGAGAAGGAAAATCATAGACGAAATCGCAGGTATAAGCGAGTTTGATAAAGAACTGGAAAAAGCGGAGAAGGAAAAGAAAGAGGTCGAGGAAAACATCCAGAGAATCAACATAATTCTGGATGAGGTGGAGAGACAGCTGGCACAGCTCAAGAAAGAGAGGGACGAGGCAATAAGATACAGGGAACTTCAGGAAAAACTCCACCGTATAAAAGCGATGATAGCTTACAAGAAGAAACTTGACATAGAGGAGCAGATCGCCGACATCCAGAGACAGATAGAGAGCTATGAAAAGGAGAAGGCAAAACTCGAAAGTGAGAAGGCGAAAAAGAAAGAAGAGTACCAGAAAGCCAAGGTAAAACTGCAGGAGATAGAGAACAAGATTGCGCAGAGCGGCGGCGAGGAGGCCAAAAAACTCACGGAAAAGATAAACGATCTCAGGACTGAAATCGCCAAACTTGAGGAGAGGATGTTCAACATCAGAAACTCCATAAAACAGTTGAATCAGGAAAAATTGAATTTAAAGAGATCCCTTGATAAGGTTGGGAAGGAGCTTTCTTCTCTGGATGATGAAATCAAGGAGCTGGTTTCCAGCATTTCTCAGAAAGAGCAGGAGAAAGACAGCATCGAAAAAGAACTGAAAGAACTCAGGGAGAGTCTCAGGGAATCGGATAAGGCATCTATGGAGCTTTCAAAAGAGCTTGCAAAACTGAGAAAAGAGTACGATGACCTCATACAGAGGAAGCATGAACTCAACCTTGAGAAGGAGAGAGAGGGAAATAAGTTAGACACTCTGAAATCCAAACTTTCAGAACTTGAAAAGACGAGAGAGACTTACGAAACAGAAATCAAGGATGCAAACTGGAGGATAGAGGAGGTAAAAAAGGAAAGAAGCAGAGCCATCAAGAGAAAAGAGCATCTTGAAAGAAAGATTTTTGAGAAGAGAAAGGAAGAAGCAGAACTAAACCAGCAGTTAAGAGAAATCAATCTCGCCGTGAGGCGCCTTGAAGGGGAATACGCCAGATTGAAGGCAGAAATTGAGGCAAACGAATCAATAAGAAAGGGCTACACCACCGCTGTTCTGAAAATTCTTGAAGCCAGAGATAGAGGTGAATTGAAAGGAATTCATGGAACCGTGGCTGAGCTGGCAAGAGTAGATCCAAAATACGAGATAGCAATGCAGATCGCTGGAGGCAACAGGTTGCAGGCTATCATAGTTGATGATGATGAGGTTGCTGCAAAAGCTATAGAGTATCTGAGAAAGCATAACCTTGGAAGAGCCACTTTCCTGCCACTCAACAAGATGATTGTTGGAAAGCCCAGAGCAAAAGCACTGCTCGCTGTAGAGGATGAGAAGAGTCACGGTTTTGCCATGAATCTTGTATCTTTCAAAAAGGAATACGAGGGTGCATTCTGGTATGTCTTTGGGGATACAGTCGTTGTTGAAGACCTTGATACAGCCAGGAAATGGATGGGCGGCGTGCGGCTGGTCACGCTAAAGGGAGATCTCATTGAAGCGAGTGGAGCAATGATCGGAGGCAGCACAGAGAAGGTGATATCATTCTCACAGGTGGACAGATCAAAACTTGATGAGATTGAGGATAAACTCAGGAAAACGGCTGAGCTTAGAGATTCTCTTATCGAGAAAATAGAGAGCATAAGGAAAGAAACGGAGGAGATGCTGAAGGAGAAGGCAGAGATAGAGGGTAAACTCTCCGTGGATATCACAGAGATTGAAGCAAGGAAGAGAGAGTTCGAGGCAAAACTCGATGTTATGGTGAAAGAGATTGAGAGAAAAATCAGCGAGATGAAAGAAATCGAGGAGCGAGTGAAGACCATAGAATCGGAACTCGATAATATAGAGAAAAGGCTGGAGGAAATCAACAGGTTGAAGGAGGAAAAAGGAAAACTTCTTGTCAAAGGAAAGAAAGAGGGGATGGCTGAGAAGCTCAAAGAACTCGAGGAAAACCTCCTCAGAGTTAAAGAAGAACTGGTTTCCATGAACGGTGAACTTGAAACCCTCAAAAAGAAAAAGGCACTCCTTGAAACAAAGAGAGAGGAGATGGAATCTAGGATACAGGAAATAGAAAGAGAGTTGCAGGAAAATGAGAGAGCAGTGAGAGAGCTCAAGGCAAAGAAGGATAAACAGGTCGAGGAGATGGAAACTCTTATATCTCTGGAGACAACCCAGTCCACAAAACTCAAAGGATTATCTGAGGAGAAGGACAGAATCTACAGGGAAATGGTGAGGATGGAAACAGAGATGGACAAGATATCAACCCGTATAGAATCCTATGTTGACCTCATTTCCCGTGCAAAGTACAGACTCTCCACCGTTGAGGATGCCCTCAAAGAGGTGGAAAATGAGATAGAAAGGTATGCCGACGTTATTGAAAACGTCTCTGAGAAAGAGATTCCATCGCTTGACTCTCTCATGGAGAGTTTGAGATTGACCGAAGAAAACATGCATGAGCTCGAGCCCGTTAATATGAGGGCTCTCGAAGAATATGAGCATCAGGAGGAAAGGAAGAAAAAACTGGAAGAGGACATCAAAAAATTGAGGGAGCAGAAAAGAAACCTCAACAAGGTCGCAAAGGAAATTGCGAAAAGAAAGAAGGATAGATTTTTTGAGGTTTTCAACGAAATCAACGATAACTTCAGGGATATCTATGCAGAATTATCTGGAGGCGGGGAGGCGTATCTGGAGCTGGAGAACAAAGACGATCCCTTCGCCGGTGGAATGAATATAAAGGTGAGACCAAAAGGAAAGAAGGTTCATAACATCTCCGCCTTATCTGGCGGCGAGAAGAGCATGGCGTCGCTTGCTCTCATATTCGCCATACAGCGATATGACCCGAGCCCGTTCTATGTTCTGGATGAGATAGACATGTATCTGGACAACATAAATGCTGAAGCTGTCTCCAGAATGATAAAGGAGAATTCATCCTTCGCCCAGTTCATACTGATTTCTCTCAGGAAGGTGACCCTGAAAGAGGCAGACCACATATATGGAGTAACAATGAGAGAGGATGGAATATCTGAAATCATCGGAGCGGTGGACCTCTCAGCCATAGGTCCCCACGGAGAAATATCTGTTGGGGGCGGTAGAGGTTGATAGAGAATATAGACCAGGAAGTACTGAGACATCTTCTGTTCCACAAAGCCATAGCTGAGTATGGAGACGAACTGGGGAGGATAGACAGGTATATAGAAATACTGAAGAAAGCCCAGACTGGTGAACATCTTTTTACCGAAGACCCCTTTGATAAATCCATAGCCATCGTTTTTGAACTCGTTCTCCAGAAACATCTGAATCCCTGGGCTATAGATCTGGCAAAATTCTCGGAACTCTATCTTGAGAGAGCGAAAAAGGAGAAAGTGGATCTCGCTGTTGCTGGCAGATTAATCCATATGGCGTGGAAGGTTCTGAACCTTCAGAGCAGGGATGCTGCGGAGAATGCAGAGAAATTAACCAGAGAGGAGGAGATATCATGGGATGATATCACAGACGGAGATTGGATGTGGGATGAGCAGCAGGATTATGGATATACAAGAATGATACCCGATGAGCCTCCTCTCGTTGAGCCAGTAAGAAGAAAGATAGAGAGAAGAGTAACGCTCATGGAGCTTATAGAGGCTTTTGAGAAAGTCAGGGAGGAAGTAAAGGAAAAGCAGTTCCTTGAAGAAATCCGGAGAAAGGAAAAGGAAAGGATACTGAAAGAGGCAAGGAAAAGGATGAAGGGGGCAGTCCATGAAGAAACCCTTGAGGCAGATATAAATCGCATATGGAACCGGATACAGCAGTTCAACGGCAGGTTAATACCTGTAACGGACATTTGCAATTTCAGCGATAAAAACGAGAAAGTTTCCACGATAATGGCTCTTCTCCATCTTGCGAGAGATGGGAAGATAAAATTATATCAAAGAAACTTTCCTTTCGGTAAAATATACGTCAGAAAGCTGAATTGAAGAGGGAGAGTATGGCAAAAGGAGAGGATGAAAAAATCATCGAGTCACTTCTCTTCTCTTCATCCAAACCCATCTCCATAGACGATATGAAGAGAATAACTGGAATGGATGGAAGAAGAATCAGGAAAGCAATAGAGAATCTCATAAATATCCATAACAACTCGGATGACAGCCCTGTAGAGATAATCAGAATAGAAAACAAGTATGTTATGCAGTTAAAGCAGGAGTATGCTGAGAAAGCCAGAGAGGTTGCAGAGCCAGAGATTCCTCCAGACATACTCAAAACCCTGGCACTCATAGCGTATCATCAGCCCATAAGACAGGCCGACCTCAGAAAGCTGGTTGGACCGAAGGTCTATGAACATGTTGATTTTCTGCTGGAAAAGAAACTGATAACATCAAAAAGACTCGGAACAACTGAGCTTCTAACAACATCAAGTTACTTCCCGGAATACTTTGGAATTGAATCAAAGAGACCGGAGGAGATAAGAGAATTCCTTGCCAGAAGAATGGGATTAAAGGGGCAAGAATAATTTTCGTGAGACAGATTGTCATCTCTCTATGAGATCATCACATTTTACTTCCCGAATCGAAATACCTCTCTCTTCTGACCATATCCATTATCTGGCTATCATGGATCTTATGAGATCAGCCACATTTTCAGCATGATCAGCGATATCATCAACCCAGTCAGCTATTTTCAGAAGATGGTATTCATCCATGGGTTTGAGTTTGTTTTCCATCTTGTAAATCTCCCTTGTGAGTTTATACTTTATCTGATCAGCTTCCCATTCCTTCCGGTGAACCTCATGAATCTTTTTCTTGACCATATCCCTCTCCTTTGTAACAAAACTGGTTTCCAGCAGTATCCTGAATCTGCTCATTGCACCCTCCATTGCTATGACTGTTTCCATAACCTTTTCCAGATGCTCTATGAACAGACCCCTTAGTTCTTCTGGTATCTTTGTATGCCTCATGTCCAGCATCTCGGCAAGATTTTCAGCATGATCTAAGATGGCATCTTGCTCCCTGAGCAGCCACTGGAACTGACCCTTATCCACGGGCATGAGTATGCTTTTGGGTAAATGAGCCCTTATGTTGCCTTTTATCAGGTCAGCCTCGTGCTCTATCTTTGAAACCTTTTTGGCTGTCTCGGAAAATTTTTCAAAGTTGCCGTTATAATACTCCTTGAGACCTTCCCTCAGCACCTCTATGCACTTTTTCACCCTCTTCATGTGTTCAAGTAAGCCTGCAAAGGGGGATTTTCTTCTGAGTGCACTGGTTATAGGGGCTCTGAAACGGTAATCATCTTCCAATATATCACCCTCCTGCGATGGTTCTCAGTATTAAAAATATTATTGCCGAAAGTCCGGCGGCGGCGGGAACCGTGACAAGCCATGTAACGATAATTTTCTTGACAACACCCAGATCAACGGCATCAAGACCTCTTGCCAGCCCTACTCCTATAACTGCCCCAACCACAGTGTGAGATGTTGATATGGGTAAACCAAGTTTTGATGCTATCAGGACCGTGGTTGCTGCTCCAAAGTCCACAGAAAATCCTCTGGTATTTGTCAGGGAGGTTATCCGGTATCCCAGGGTTTTCATCACTTTGTGCCCCCAGGTTACGCATCCTATAGCTATACCTATCCCTCCTATGGCAAGTAGAAATGTAGGAACTTCTGCCTTCGGATTAAACACACCAGTTGTTGCTATGGAGAATACCCCAGCTACAGGACCTATGGCGTTTGCAACATCGTTTGCACCATGTGAGAATGCAACATAACATGATGTTACGATCTGTAGTTTTCTGAAAATCCTTTCAACGATATCGTATTCATTCTTTCCTTTAATCTCTATTTTCCTGAGAACAACCATCGCTATCAGCATGCCAAGAATCCCACAGATCACTGCTATGAGGAGAGCTTTCTTTACAGTGATGCCAAACATCATTCCAAGATTCGTCTTCATGAGCAGAGAAGAGGTTATCAGCACTATTGTTAAACCTATTATTCCAGGACCAACCACCTTCGCCGCTTCAGAAGGTTTCTCTCTTTCGAAGATCAGCTTTACTATCCCTTTGAATACAAGAAAGGCAAGTATGGCGCCGATGATCGGAGATAACACCCAGCTTGCTGCAACTTCAGCAAGTTTACTCCAGTTTATACATGTCATTCCGCTCTCGATTATTCCGAAGCCGACCATCGCTCCAATTACGGAGTGAGTTGTTGATACAGGCATCTCTCTCCATGTAGAGAGCATCACAAAGAATGATGCCGCAAGGAGAGAAGATAAAAATCCAAGAAGCATGTATGTTGGTGATGGTATCATCTCGGGATTCACGATATTACCCTTGATCGTTTCCGTAACGTGTGAACCAACGAATACAGCGCCAACAAAGTTCAGAACGCCGGCTATGATTACAGCCTGTTTGAACGTTATCGCCTTTGCGCCGACGGCGGTGGCCATGGAATTGGCCACATCATTTGAGCCGATGTTCCAGGCCATATAAAAACCGAGAATACCAGCCACTATCAGGGTTATCATCAGCAGTGGTTCCACTTCACACTACCCCCAAGCACTCGAATCTCTCTGTGGCTAAAAAGCATTGCGATTTATATTCCCAGATACAACCTCTGGGCGAGAAATCTTGGTAGATTCTTTTCCAGAATAGATTTGCTTGCCGCATCTATGTTGTATGCAACTCTCTTGAAAGTGGCATCTCTGCTTTCGGTATCAAAAATCATGTACGATGACATCGGATTCCCATCTCTTGGTTGTCCGACCGAGCCTGGATTCAGAAAGATTTTGTCCTTAACCCTTCTTTCCATTGGTATGTGGGTGTGACCGAAGACAAGAACATCCGCATCTGCAATTTCCGCAAACTGCAGGAGAAGCTCATCACTCACATCTGGAAATACATACTCAAAGATTTCATCTCTTGGGGAGCCGTGTGTTACATAAATATCCAGACCATCAGCATCCAGATATAAATGGGTGTGAAGACTCTTCAGAAATTTTATCTCTTCATCAGAAAGTACACTTCTGCAGTATCTGATACCCGCAACCCCGTACTCGTTGAACCATCCCGTATTTCCTGTTATGGTTGCATAATCATGGTTTCCAAGAACGGAAGCATCTACTTTTTCTTTCACAACCCTGAGACATTCGGATGGGAAAGCGTTGTAGCCAACAATATCTCCGCAGCAGATTATTTTATCCACACCCTCTTTTTCTATTTCTTCCATTACCTTTTTAAGAGCATGAATGTTGGAATGAATATCAGAAATAAAGGCAATTTTCATTTACATCTCCACTTCATCAGAGAACTTGTGTTCTCTTATCTTTTCGGGTTCCTTCACAAGATTTTCCAGATTTGCTTTCAGTGTCGCCATTACCTCGTCAAAACTCTCTTCTATCTTCCTTCTTCTCCCTATGGGATTACAGAAAGAGATTATCTCTTTGTAGAGGAAAGGATGATTTATGCCCATCTCCTGTACCTTCTGTACAGCTTCTCTCGCCAAGTCATCGAGCTCCATGAGCAACTTTGCCCTCTCTTTCCTCTTTTCGTAGGCATCCTTTATAGGCATATTGAAGAACCAGTCCAGTCTCTTCATTATGGTCTCGTACGCTGAACCAAAGAATCTCTGCTTTTCTTCATACGCCAAGCCCAGGGTTATGAAGTACGGGAACTCTATTGCATCCATCACTTCTGTATCATCCTCGTTGATGTCTGGTTTCTCTTTGAGAATGATTCTGTAAACATTAAGAGCAACGTAACATTTCTCCCTGAGGGTCATGCTCTTCTCTATGTTGAATTCCATGAGCTCATTTGCGAATTTGTCTGGAACTATTATGCATGGCAACTGTTCTATTCCCATGTTTTTTGCCGCCAGCAGGCGGTGCTGTCCATCTATAACAATGAGTTTGTCCTGATTTTCTTTCCTTATAGCGATCAGAGGGGCTACAAAACCAACCTTTCTCATAGACTCTGCCAATCTCTTTATATGATACTGTGATGGCTTTCTCTGAATCTCTATAACTTCCAGTTTATCGATTGGAACCATCACTATTTCCTGCGTATAGCCGTACAGTGGTTCCTTAATCTCTCCAATCTTCTGCATAGTAATAAAGATTTATAAGGAAATGTTTAAAAATCTTGCTACCACAAGGCGGAACAATTGCCTTTTCAGTCCAGATTGGACCAAGGATAATAGCTATGCATCCACTTAGTTGACCTGAACGATAAGCTGGGAATAAGTGAAAGAGAGGCAGAGAGTAGGGGCTATACAACTCATTTTGTTCTTCTCCGTCTCACTTTATTGATTAAATCAAACAGGTGTAAATTCGTCTTTCTTGGATAAACTTTATTCAAAGACCAGACTCTAACCAATGCAAAACCAGTTTGGATTCTGAAGATTCCCTTTAGGAGTTTATAGATCTTGCTTTCCTCCATAGACTGTCACTCCCATTTTTTGATTTCTTCATCCTGAATTTCTTTTCAAATTAATAAACTCAGAATCCTTCGTTCTTGATGATGAATTTGAAGTAAATCTATACCCTTGTTATCTTTCTCTTCCCGAGAGCCTCTATATACTGAATCTCCTCACCGACCTGAAGTTTTCCTTTGAATTCATCCGGTATCTCTATCTCAAAGGTTTCGTAGGTTTCCATGTCCATGAGCTGTGCGATATCTCCGGATATTGAAATCACCTGAGCAGTCCTTTTGTTTATGATCGGTATCTGCACCTTGTGCTTCACAGGATAAACCACGCTCCTCTTCTGGTTATCGAAAACTCCAATTGCTTCTATCCTTGCCTTTGCATCTCCGTGTTTTCCGGGCTTTGAGGTTGTTATGCTCACTATCTTACAGGGCTCATCATCTATTATTATGTATCTGTTTACCCGCAACTCTCTAACTTCCGCCAACTCCTTCATGTCTATTCACCTACCACCTTGTAGACAATATCATTCTCTCTTACTCTTTCCACAACCTTTATTCCAACCTCATCTCCGGGTCTTGCTATCTCAACAGGTTGCTTGTTGATCTGCATGCTATCCACCTTCTGCTTGAAATCAGTTGTGGCGCCGACAATGTGAATCGTATCCCCCACCTTTAACTCACCGTCTGTTATTTTTATAGCTGCCACGCTGATCTTTGTGAAGAAGTGCTCAACAACACCTACTTTCTCTTCAACCATCTTTTCCACCTCAGTTTGTATTTGGTCATAATTGTTTAACTTTTTGGTTGTACTATTTCATATATTGCTCTCTTTCCATGCTTCTCACAGACGAATCCTTCCCATTTGTCGTCCCACTTCATCGGATTTCCGCACACCGGACACGCTATGCTTTCTATAATTTCTCTCTTGTTCTTGGTCCTGGTCTTCAGAACCACGGCTCTTATGGGCCTCTCGGGATTCAGTGAGTCCATTATGTATACTACGCCGTCAGGTGGGAGATATGGGGTGTTGTCGACCTTCATCCTCTTTTTCTTGTACGCTTTCATCTGTTGCCTGAATTTCTCCATCAGGGTTTGTCTACGACCCATATCAAACCATAAATAGCAAAAGGTATGCATAAGGTTTTTCATTGATTCCATCTTTTCATTAGTCAAAAATGCTGAAAAATGAAGTGAGAGGAATTGATCAGCGAATCCTGGGAATACTCGAAGAGGATGGAATAGAAAGTTTCTATCCACCCCAGAGAGAAGCATTACCGCTGTGTCTTGAAGGTAAGCACCTTGTTCTCTCCGTGCCGACCGCCGCCGGGAAAAGCCTGGTTGCTTATATAGGGATAGTCCAGAAACTGCTGAGAGAAGGGGGAAAAGCGCTCTACATAGTTCCTCTCAAAGCTCTTGCAAGAGAGAAGTACGAAGAACTCTCGAGATTCAAAAAGGTCGGGCTGAAGGTGGGAATATCCACGGGAGACCTGACAAGATCAGATCCAAGACTGGCTCGATATGATATCATAGTATGTACATCTGAGAAGGCGGATTCCCTGATCAGACATCAGGCATCATGGCTGTGGAAGGTGAATATTCTGGTTGTTGATGAGATTCATCTTCTCAATGACCCTGGCAGAGGACCCACTCTTGAGGTAGTAATATCGAGAATGAGGAGAATAAATCCGGATTTACAGATTATAGCTCTCTCTGCCACCATAAGAAACGCCGAGGATATCGCAAACTGGCTGGATGCAGAGCTGGTCAAATCTGACTGGAGACCTGTGAAGTTAAAGGAAGGGGTCTATTACAGGGGAATCATCGAATTTTCGGATGGCTCGATAAAGAGCGTTGGAACAAAGCCTGATCCCATTCAGGCTCTTGTTAAAGATTGTCTTGAAGATGGCGGTCAGGTTCTGATTTTTGTAAATACAAGAAAATCCAGCCAGAGTCTGGCTCTGAAGTTGAGAGACCTGGTGAAGAATTATACAGAGAATGAAAGAGAAAAACTGGAGAAAATAGCCGATGACATCCTTTCTCTCTCCGAGGAGCCAACATCCATGGATGAAGACCTCTCAAGATGTGTAAAAGAGGGTGTGGCTTTCCATCACGCTGGTTTATCGAGTGAGAGCAGAAAGATTGTGGAAAATTCATTCAGAGAGAGAATCATAAAATGCCTCGTTGCGACACCTACCCTGGCGGCTGGCGTGAATATACCTGCGAGACGTGTGATAATCAGAGACCTGTGGAGATATGAAGTTGGTCTTGGGATGCAGCCCATACCTGTACTTGAATACAAGCAGCAGGCGGGAAGAGCGGGAAGACCAAAATACGATACCGAAGGGGAAGCCATAACCATAGCGAAGGATAAGGAGCAGAGGAGAAGAATCATATCCAATTACATACTGGCAGAACCCGAGCCAATTTACTCAAAACTTGGAGTTGAGCCAATCCTCCGGTTTCATATTCTTTCTTCAATAGCATGTGGATTTACTCCCGATATGGAAAGTTTAATGGATTTCTTCTCCTCGACATTCTATGCCTACCAGTCAGATATTGAGTTACTCAGCGATTCGATAGACCGCACCATAAAATTCCTCAGTGAGAACGATTTTATAGAGATATATGATGGTAGGTTGAAAGCCACGCTATTTGGGGTGAAGACAACAAAACTTTACCTTGACCCTCTTACCGCTCTTCAGTTGAGAAGGGTTATAGAGAGAATACCATTTGGTGGAGGTTCAGAGATATCATATCTCCAGGCGATATGCTACACTCCAGACATGAGGTCCCTCTACATGAGAGAGAGCGATACGTGGGTGGAGGAAAATCTGGAGCAGATAAAGAAATATATATTTACAGAAATACCACCCCTCTACAGCAGCGATTATGAGATATTTCTGTCCAGCCTGAAAACCGCATATCTCCTGAACGACTGGATTGAGGAGGTTCCTGAGAAAAAGATATGCGATAAATATGGAGTGGGTCCCGGCGATATAAGAAACATAGTCGAAACCGCAGAATGGCTGGTACATTCAATGAGGGAACTGGCAAGAATTTACAGGTTCGATCTGACAAAGGAACTCAACGACCTTGTACTCAGGATAAGATACGGCTGCAGAAAGGAACTTCTGAATCTTATTCAGTTGAAAGGAATAGGCAGGGTGAGAGCAAGAGCTCTGTACAATGCTGGCTTTCATACAGTGAACTCTCTCAGAGGTGTTCCTCTGGAGAGAATTGCATCCATACCGTCGATTGGTAAAAAACTTGCTGTATCAATAAAAAGGCAGCTTGGAGAGTTAAAGGAGAGATGATATCTTGATAATCGTGGGCGCCGCCGGCAGAGTGGAGGATTCAGATAAACTGCTGGAGAAGCTCAGTCAGATTTCCAGAGAGAGGGGTATAGAGATTGTTGCTGTTGATGCGGGATATGTTTGTGGAAAAGACCACATTGTTTCAGCATATCGTCATGCGGTGAGGGCTTTTGAAGAGGGAAGAAACAGCATGAAGAAGTTTTCCATGGAGATTTTGCTGTATATTTCTGGGGAAAGGCAGATAAAAAACGCGATACAGAAAATCGGGATAAAGGATGGCATCGAGAATGTTGTGTTCATTTTCATGGATGCATCAGATTATGAGAATTTGAAGGGGAAGATTTCAGAAGATGAGGCATTGAAAATTGTTGATGAACTTGGCTTCAGGATAGATAATAATGTTCTGAAACCGAGCAGGGAGAAGTTAAAAGCCATGGGTTTTGGTGATGAGGAGATAGAGACGGTGAGCAAAGATAAATATAGTGATCTTATTCTGGAAAAGGTAGCAATGGTTGATGTCATCAA
Source organism: Thermoplasmata archaeon (assembly GCA_021163455.1). GTDB lineage: Archaea > Thermoplasmatota > E2 > DHVEG-1 > B18-G2 > B18-G2. Next base: position 20,414 of record JAGGWT010000033.1, read on the forward strand.
ATAGCCCGCATGAGGTAGCTTGGATATCCTGGAGGCCTGCGGAGCCTCCTACCCGGGTTCGAATCCCGGTGCGGGCATTCAATGACAACTCCCGTCCCACAATCTTTTTATAACATGCGATGCAGAGATAGAAGTATGATGGATGGGAAGAATAAGCGCAAGAAGATAGAGCCAGACCCCACGATAGAGGTTCCGGATCCATATCCGGAGATGTAAAACTCTTTGCCGTTTCTGTTTTTTAGGATATTTTTGCGGAGAACAATCGTAGTGTATAACATCTCCAGAAGTAATCTTTATATATGATATTTTATATCCCCATA